>JBBADN010000006.1:0-23181 GCA_041656455.1 Sphaerochaeta sp.
TCGGGGGTACCCGAAGTAGTTAGCCCAACCCTAGTGGAGGGCGGCTCCGAAGGTATGTCTGGTGAGGGGGATGAAGTCGTAACAAGGTAGCCGTACCGGAAGGTGCGGCTGGATCACCTCCTTTCTAATAAGAAAGGTTGGGCGTGGGTCTCACACTCATGCCAGATTAAAGGTTGTTAACCAGTAGGTGAAAGTCCTACATGAGCCTCCTTATAACAAGGTGCGTTTCCTCTCTTATTTCCTTCCAACGCTGGGGGCATAGCTCAGCTGGCTAGAGCATCGGCTTTGCAAGCCGAGGGTCAGGGGTTCGAATCCCCTTGCCTCCAACGATTTTTTACATTTTAGAGCGTAGGGGAAGGAAGAATGATATGGTCAAGCGAGAAAGGGTCCACGGAGGATGCCTAGGAGCTGCCAGGCGAAGAAGGACGTGATAAGCTGCGAAAAGCTGCGAGAAGGGGCCAATACCCGAAGATCCGCAGATATCCGAATGGGGTAACCCACATGGCGATAGTCATGTACTATAACATGAATACATAGTGTTATAGAGTCATACGCTGGGAAGTGAACCATCTGAGTACCAGCAGGAGAAGAAATCAACCGAGATTCCCCTAGTAGCGGCGAGCGAACGGGGAGGAGCCCAAACCGAAGTCTTCGGATTTCGGGGTTATAGGGCCTCAGCGGGGTTAACCCGTGCAGTTATAAACCTAAGATGTAGTAGAAATCTTCTGGGAAGGGATTCCAAAGAGGGTGAAAGACCCGTATACGAAACATTTTAGGCTGCATGGCTGAGGTACCTGAGTACGGCGGGACACGAGAAATCCTGTCGGAAGTCGGGGGGACCACCCTCCAAGGCTAAATACTCGGCAGCTACCGATAGCGCATAGTACCGTGAGGGAACGGTGAAAAGAACCCCGGGAGGGGAGTGAAAGAGAACCTGAAACCGTGGACTTACAAGCGGTCAGAGCCTTAAGTAATTTAAGGTGATGGCGTGCCTTTTGTAGAATGAGCCTGCGAGTCACCGTATGCGGCGAGGTTAAAGACTAGAAGGTCTGGAGCCGTAGGGAAACCGAGTCCGAAATGGGCGAGTAGTCGTGTGCGGTGGACCCGAAACCAAGTGATCTAGCCATGGCCAGGCTGAAAGGGGAGTGAAATCCCGTGGAGGGCCGAACCTAAATCCGCTGAAAAGGGTTGGGATGAGCTGTGGCTCGGAGTGAAAGGCTAACCAAACTTGGAGATAGCTGGTACTCTCCGAAATAGCTTTAGGGCTAGCGTCGAGAATCATGTATCGGAGGTAGAGCACTGGATAGGTGCGGGCCCTTCACCGGGTACCAATCTTAACCAAACTCCGAATGCCGATACAGTAGCCTCGGCAGTCAGGCTATCGCTGATAAGGGCGATGGCCAAAAGGGAAAGAGCCCAGACCGCCGGCTAAGGCCCCAAAGATGTGCCAAGTGGGAAAGGAAGTATGATTGCAAAGACAGCCAGGAGGTTGGCTCAGAAGCAGCCACGCCTTCAAAGAGTGCGTAACAGCTCACTGGTCGAGTAGTCATGCGCCGATAATGTAACGGGGCTAAGCACATCGCCGAAGCCGCGGGATTACATAATTTAGTATGTAATCGGTAGGAGAGCATTGTATGTACGGAAGAAGCAGCTTTGTGAAGAGTTGTGGACGAGATACAAGAGAGAATGCAGGCATGAGTAACGAAAAGACGGGTGAGATCCCCGTCCGCCGAAAGCCTAAGGTTTCCAGGGTAAAGGTAATCTGCCCGAGGGTAAGTCGGCCCCTAAGGCCAGGACGAAAGTCGTAGCCGATGGGAAGCGGGTCAACATTCCCGCACCTTTATATGACTCTGATGGGATGACGCATAGGGCGAAGCACATCCGGGCGATGGTTGTTCCCGGTCGAAGCAGCGAGCCGAAGAGGTCTCTAGGCAAATCCGGAGACTGAGGGAAGCTGAGAGCGAGCTTTACTTTGGTAAAGCGAAGTGTGACTAGTCGTCGTGCCGAGAAATAATCTCTAAAGAATAGGCATATGAAGACCGTACCGTAAACCGACACAGGTAGGCGAGCTGAGAATGCGAAGGCGCTCGGAAGAATCCGCGTTAAGGAACTCGGCAAAATACATACGTAACTTCGGGAGAAGTATGGCCACCAGAGATGGTGGTTGCAGAGAAATGGCCCATGCGACTGTTTACCAAAAACACAGGTCCATGCGAACCGGCAACGGGAAGTATATGGACTGACACCTGCCCGGTGCTGGAAGGTCAAGGGGAGTTGTTAGCAGCAATGCGAAGCAGCGAACCCAAGCCCCAGTAAACGGCGGCCGTAACTATAACGGTCCTAAGGTAGCGAAATTCCTTGTCGGGTAAGTTCCGACCCGCACGAATGGTGCAACGACATGGGCGCTGTCTCAACGTGGAATCCGGTGAAATTGAAGTCTGGGTGAAGATGCCCAGTACCCGTGGTCAGACGGAAAGACCCCGTGAACCTTTACTTCAACTTGGCATTGGGAAGTGGTCAGGGATGTGTAGCATAGGTGGGAGGCACTGAAGCGTGGGCGTCAGCTTGCGTGGAGCCACAGGTGAAATACCACCCTTGCCTGTCTACTTGCCTAAGGCGGTCCGTGAACCGGATTGCTGACATTGCCAGGCGGGAAGTTTGACTGGGGCGGTCGCCTCCTAAAGAGTAACGGAGGCGCGCGAAGGTCACCTTGGGATGGTTGGGAATCATCCCTCAAGCGCAAAGGCACAAGGTGGCTTGACTGCGAGGCTTACAAGCCGAGCAGGTACGAAAGTAGGTCTTAGTGATCTGGCGGTAGCGAGTGGAAGCGCCGTCACTTAACGGATAAAAGGTACTCCGGGGATAACAGGCTTATCTTGCCCAAGAGTTCATATCGACGGCAAGGTTTGGCACCTCGATGTCGGCTCATCACATCCTGGGGCTGGAGCAGGTCCCAAGGGTTTGGCTGTTCGCCAATTAAAGTGGTACGTGAGCTGGGTTCAGAACGTCGTGAGACAGTTCGGTCCCTATCTGCCATGGGCGTTTGGATGATTGAGGGGTCCTGCCTCCAGTACGAGAGGACCGAGGTGGACGAACCTCTGGTGTACCAGTTGTCGCGCCAGCGGCACGTGCTGGGTAGCCACGTTCGGCAGGGATAACCGCTGAAAGCATCTAAGCGGGAAGCCCGCCCCAAGATGAATCATCCCACTCTCATCTAGAGAGCATAAGGAAACAGACAGACTATCTGTTCGATAGGCCGGGGGTGTAATTGTGGTAACACATTCAGCCCACCGGTACTAATCATCCGAGAGGCTTGGCCATATCATTGTTCCTTCCCCCACCGACAAAGAGTGGTACCATAATAACGGTACTAGCTGTTTGTCGGCCCGGTGGCCACAGCAGGGTGGACACACCCGTTCCCATCTCGAACACGGAAGTTAAGCACCCTAACGCCGATGGTACTGCCAATAGGCGGGAGAGTAGGTAGCTGCCGGGCCTCTTTTATTTTTACCACCACTCCCTCTTCAAAGAGGGCTTTTTTTTAACCTGTTGACTCGCTATACTTGGCAAAGGAGGCTTTTGTGGCAGTAATTCCCTTCTATAAACCGACGCTTCGACGAAAAGATATGGATGCGGTCCTTCAAACGATGGTAGATGAACGCATTGGTCCGGGGGAGCGAAAGAACCTCTTTCTCAAAGAGTTTTGCACCCGCATTGAAGCAGTCGATGGCGTAGCGCTCCGATCAGTTGTTGATGCGCTTTCCTTTGCTATCCAGCTCTTAGAGCTTGAAGAGGGAAGTTTTATTGGAGCAAGTGTCCTTTCTCCGCATTACTACCAAGATGTTGCCCATGCTCTTGGATATTCTTTACTACTGGGTGATATCGACCTAGAAAATGGCTGCCTCGCTGATGAAGAAGCCCAGCGCCTCGTTGAAGCGGGATGTAAAGCCCTCTTGATCCACGAGCCAATGGGCCAGATCCCTATTGGAACGGAGTACAAAGAATACGGAGTTCCAATCATTGAAGACATTACTCAGAGCTTTGGCTCACTCTTTGATGGACGCGCCGCCGGCTCGTGGGGTGATGTAATCATCTGCAGCTTTGAAGAGGATGGAGTCGTCTCCTGTGGTGGGGGAGCTGCCCTTGTGTGTAAAGAAGGGGGGAAGAAGAAGCGCTTAGACGCCCTTCTTGCTCACGTCAGTTCCTACATTGAACTCCCTGATATGAACGCTGCCCTTGGGCTCATTCAACTCGCTACCCTCGATGAGCACCTTCATCGTCGCCGGGAGCTCTACTCCCTCTACTCAAAGTCATTGATGAAAACCCACCACAAACTTTTTGGTATCGGACACATCGATTTTGAGCCCAACGGATACGGCTTCTGTACGACGTTAGATTCCAAGGCCCAAGAGGTGATCGCCTTTGCAAAGAAGTATGACGTTTCGGCAAAAAGAACCTTCGCGGAGACGTTAGCTGAAGACCACCAAGAGGACTTTTCTGCCTTTAGTCGGGCCCTTCCCGTCTTTCATCGGAGTATTTCTCTTCCAATCTACCCATTTTTAAGCCAAAGTAATGTACAAATAGTAGTACGGGTTATAGCCCATCTACCATAGGAGGCGAATGAGATGGTCAAACGAGTCCTCATCGTAGCAAACTGGGGAAAAGAAGAAGCCCAAGAGCTCAGTCGAACGATTACTGCGTATTTGAATGAAAAAGGGATTGAGTGTTCGACGTGGCGCACCTCCGTTGACCACGAAAAACCTGATGTTGATGCCAATACCGATCTTGTTATCTGCCTTGGTGGTGATGGGACGGTTTTGTACTGTGCCCGCTACATTCAAACCCTTGGGATCCCCATTTTAGCGATTAACCTCGGGACCTTTGGCTACATTACCGAAATCTCAGTGAATGAGTGGCAAGATGCCGTTGATCGCTTCTTAGCGGGAGAGTATACCCTCAGTCGCCGCTTGATGATTCGAGTCGGTGTCTACCGCAAGGGCGAGCGCGTCTTTAGCGCCCACGGCCTGAATGAAATTGTCGTCTCTTCCAGTGGAATCAGTAAGGTGATCGGGATGAGCATCAAAGTTAACGACACCCCGGCGGGGTACTTCCGAGCTGATGGGATGATTATCGCCACGCCCACCGGCTCGACGGCGTATAGTCTCGCCGCCGGTGGTCCAATCCTCGATGCTGAGCTTTCGACCCTGCTCATTACCCCCATTTGTCCCTTCACCCTCTCTAATAGACCGCTTGTCCTCAGCGCCGAGTCATTAATCACCGTTACGATTGCTACGAACCAACGCACCGGCATCGTTCTCTCTGTTGATGGACAGCAAAACTTCCCCCTTGAGGAGGGTGATGAGCTTGTTGTTGAAAAATCTCGCAGTAAAACCCTCCTTGTCGCAAGCGAACAGCGCAACTATATCGAAGTATTAAGAGAGAAGCTTAATTGGTCAGGGGGAACGGCGCATGCTTGAACGGCTGCAGATTCACAACTACGCGCTCATTGAAGATCGGCACATTGAGTTTGGTGACGGCTTTACCGTCATCACCGGTGAAACGGGAGCAGGAAAATCGATTATCCTCGGTGCCCTCTCGCTCTTGATGGGTGAACGAGTTGAAAATCATGTGATTCGAAGTGGCGCCGAAAGTGCTACGGTGAACGCCTCGTTCATCTTCGATGGAGATATTAGTGAAGAGGTTTCCGCCTTTTTGAATGAACGCGGTGTTGAGCTTGAAGAAGGTACCCTCCTTCTTTCGCGAACGATTAAGAAAACTGGTCGCTCATCGGCGCTCCTTCAAGGACGGATGATTCCCCAAAGTGATTTAGGTTCCCTTTCAAGCCACCTCTTTGAAATTAGTGCCCAACGCGATCACCAAAGCCTCCTTAAAGCAGATGCCCAGCGCACCGCCCTCGATCGAGCTGGGGGGTGTTTAACAGAAGTAAGTGCGTACCGAACGCAGTGGAATGAGTATCAGCGGATTAAAAAAGAGCTCAGTGAGCAAAAGCGCCTCTTTGAAGCCGCCTTACGGGAGGAGGAGTTTCTCCGCTTCGCCAAAGAAGAGATCGATAAAGTTGACCCAAAAGAAGGGGAGGACGAATCACTGAACCAGGAGATTCACCGCCTCTCCTCCTTTGAGCAAATCCACGACGCACTAAATCGAACCACAACGATCCTTCACTCCTACGACGGCTCTTCGATCCTAAGTAGTCTACAGAATGCAAAAATAGAGTTAGAGGGAGCGCTTAAAGGCGATAGTACCTTATCAAGCTTTACCACTCGCTTAGAAGAGAGCGCAATTGAGATTCAAGACATCTATGAATCGCTGCGCGATCATCTAAACAGCCTTACCTTCAGCGAAGAGGAGCTCGATCGTCTTCAAAGCCGCCTCGCCCAAATTCAACGGCTAAAGAAAAAGTACGGACCTTCCTTAGAGCGTGTCCTCGCCTTTAAAGAGGAGATTGATCAGAAGCTCTCCCTCCGTGATGATGGCGAGATTCGCCTCAGTAAATTAGAAAAGCGCGTGACTCAGCAGAAAGAGATCCTCTTTCATGCCGGTATGGATTTGAGAAAGAAGCGCCAAGCGGCAGGAGTTCTTTTAGCTGATGAAGTACAGGCGCGCTTAAGGACCCTTGGAATGAAGGAAGCACTCTTTGAGATTCGCTTCAGTGAAATTCCTCCTGCTATCCATGGAATTGATGAAATCTCCTTTATGATCTGTGCAAACCCAGGCCTTGATCTTCATTCAATTGATGAAGTAGCCAGTGGTGGTGAGCTCTCGCGTATTATGCTCGCCTTAAAAGTGACCCTCGCACAAAAGGATGAACTACCGACGTTAATCTTCGATGAAGTTGATGCGGGAATTGGCGGTTCGGTCGCAGTAGCCGTCGCACATGAACTCGCCCTCTTAGGAAAGAGCCATCAGGTGATCGTCATCACCCACCTCGCCTCAATCGCATCAAAAGCCGATTGTCACTTAACGGTGAGTAAGCGCGTTGAAGGAGGGATGAGCTATTCGCACATCGCCCGGGTTGAAGGTGCTGAGCGCCAAGCGGAAATCGCTCGGATGCTCAGCGGTGATAGTTCTTCCGAAGAATCACTTAACCACGCCCGATCGCTGTTAAGCGAGCGGTGATTGATGAATCGAAGTTCAAATCTTGGGCGAGGGAGTGCACTAAGGTGATATCCTCTTCATTCTCTAAGAGTTGCTCACCGGTAATGTACGGATAGAGGGCGTCTTGTAAGGCGGTAAGATCGGGCTGGAAGGTGCGCTTGCGCACCTCCACTAAGAACTCCGAAACAAAACGAATCGATTGTTCAAAGAGACCGCTCCGGAGGATCTTCTCAGCGATATCTACCATCGCTTGGTCAAAGACCTCCCGAAGTAACGTCATATCCTCTTCTTTTCCATACTTCACAAAGAAATCTAAGACGCGAAGGAAGCGCTCTTTGTAGTGCTCCCAGAAGCGAATCCGTTCAAAGATGAAGAGGCCCTTGATCATGCTGATCGCCCACCCAACGAGCTGTTGGTAGACGGGATCAAGCACACTCGGGGCGCTCTGAGCTAAGAGGCTGTAGTGGATGAGGCTTTGATCGAGGCGGATGATTTGATCCTCATCCACCGTACAAATTCTTCGATCAATTTGCTTTAAGAGTTTGGTCCGCATCCGATTAGGAATATCAGTAGCAGTAAAGGTCGTTGTAACCCCTCCAATAGTTACCTCATACTCACCTTGGCCAATTGTTGCCTCTATGGTATGAACTTTTAAACACTGGGTGTTGGTAATCGTTAAGCGAGCGCTTTCGCCTTCATGAGCAAAGTACTCGAGGCGGTAGAAGCCGTAATGCTCCTCTTGCTCACTTGGTAAGGCGAGGGTTCGGTTGAGGATGAAGTATAACGCCGCCTCACCTTCGCCGCTTAAGAGGCGCTGCTGTTCTAAGGCGATCGTTTTACCATTTCCATCTTCTACTTCATTGGCCTTTGCTTTTTCCAACTCCCCAAGGAGGGTCGTTGTGAGGGTTGAATCGTACTTCTCATAGAGCTTAGCTGCCATGAGGGCGTAGGTGATGTTCTGCTTCGGCTCTAAGCCTGCGAGGTCGTTAAAGAACCATCCACAGCTCGTGTAGCTGTAGTGCTTGTACTTCTGTCCTTGCAGAAGGCACCCCAATTCGGTGATGGTACTCGCCTCTCGAGTAATGGGTCTTAGGTACTCCTCAAGGCTAATGACGTGAGAGGCGACTGGGGCAAAGCGGTTGAGGAGATCAATCGCGGCCTCTTCACTACCGACAATCTTTGTTGCCTCTGTAAGGTAGATATCATCAATGCGATTAGCGAGAGTATCGAAGGCACGGCGCAGCGGTGTTCGCCACTTCTGATTCCACTTCTCATTGCCCCCGGTGTAGCAACCACAGTCCTTATACCACCGTGAAACACCATGCGTACACGACCACGACGTCCCTTTTTTCTCCTCCCCATCGTGGAGGATTGCCCATTCGGTTGCAGGGTTTGCCGCTAAGTAGGCGCCGTAGTTCGTGAATTCAAGCTCGCCCCCAGCCGCACATTTTTTAACGAGGGCGGCGAGGGCCATATCCCCGTACGGTTCGTGGTGTCCGTAAATTTCACCATCGGTGGCGGTGTGGATAAGTTGAGGCGTATCCTTCTTTTTAATATCTAATAATTGAGCGTAGAGGGCGTCAGCGTCCCTCAGATAGTGACCGAAGCTGATCCCCTCAGCGAGGACGTGGTTGTAGAAGAACGCACTGACTGTGCCTCCTTTCGGTCCGGTAAGAATGAAAGGCTTATAATACGGGGCGGGTCGGCCTTTTAAGAGACCCTCTTTCTCAGTCTCTTTCGCCTGCCACGGTGAGAGGATGACAAATTTAATGCCGCACTGGGCTAAAACGTCGATAACGGTGGGGTTAATCGCCGTTTCGCTGAGCCAAAGGCCTTCACTGGGCCGGCCAAAGCGAGCGGAAAAGTCTTCGAGCGCCCACAGTACTTGCGTCTTCACATCATGCTCTTTTTGGAGGGGAAGGATTGGGTGGCTGTACGCTTGGGCGATCGCATTGCCGTGACCGAGGCGGCCTAAGCTCTCCCGGTCCGCTTCGATAATTGCTTCATACGTCGCTGGGTGATTTTCATGGATCCACGAAAGAAGGGTAGGGCCAAAGTTAAACGAGAGGGAGGAGTAGTTGTTACTCATACTCAGGATTTGGCCGTAGCCGTTGAGGTAACGCGAGTGGGTGTTTGCCCGGTAGCAATCGGCGGTAATCCGTTCATTCCAATCGCTAAACGGCGCTGCTGAACGTTGTATATCAATAAGACCTGTATAGGGATTCTCCCGCGGCGGTTGGTAAAAATGGCCGTGGAGGATGAGGGCAGTTGTAGGTGTTTTCATATTGTAGTGAGTATATCATATCTACCTACCTTGAAAGAACCCTCGATCTTAGGGAAAATAGGGGTATGAGTATTCACATTGTCACAGATAAAAGCCTTGTGGCTCCAGATGTTTTGCTTCCTGGTGATCCCCTGCGCGCCGAGCATATCGCAAAAACCTTCCTAAGTGATGTTGTTCAGTACAATACGATTCGAGGAATGAACGGGTTTACTGGCTCGTATAACGGGCAGCGCATTAGTGTTCAAGGAACTGGAATGGGGATGCCTTCCTTTTCTATCTACGCCCACGAGCTCATCGACACCTACGGTGCAAAGCGCCTTATTCGCGTTGGTACGTGTGGAACGATTAGCGAAGATTTGAACTTGCGTGATGTCCTCATCGCCCAAGCATCGGATTGTGACAGTGGGATGAACCCCAGCCGCTTTGGCCTCTATCAATTTGCCCCAACGGCAACGTACGAACTCCTAGCGAGTGCGGTTCGTGCCTCAGAGGCACTCGGTCAAAAAGCAGTAGTCGGGACGGTCTTCACTACCGACCAGTTTTATGATGAGAAGGGTGAAGAAAAGAACGAACTTGCAAAGAAAACTGGGGCGCTTGCCATCGAGATGGAGTGTGCAGAACTCTACACCCTCGGGCGCTTAAAGCGGATTCAAGCGTTGACGCTTTTGACGGTGAGTGACTCTTTGCTCACAGGCGAACAAGTCCCACCAAAAGACCGGCAAAACACCTTTAATTCAATGATTGAAGTCGCCCTGAAAACCCTCTTTCCGTGAGTAGAGTTGACTAAGATTGATGATTCTTCTACGATTGGCATGGTATTCACCACGACTATTATATGGGAGCGTGCATGATTCTTATCAACATTGATTCCTTATCCACCAATGAACTCCAACACATCGCTCAGATGGAAGGGTTGGCGGATTGGAACGCACTAGATCGAGAGCAACTCATCAGTGCGCTCGAGGATTGGTTTGAAGAAATGGACGAAGGCGCCTTGCCCGAAACCAATGGACAGGTGAGCTACGCCCGCTATACAAACAGCCTCACAAACCACCGAGGCAAAGCGGTCCACTTCAATGATTTACCCCGAACGAATGAGCTGCCTCCCTCGTACTACGATTCAACGATTCATCTCTTGCTCCGTGATCCGCAGTGGGCGTACGCGTATTGGTCGTTACCAGAAACAATTCAAGGGAACAAAACATCGTTTGATGATGAAGATCACTCCAACGAGTCGTACTTCCTCCGGCTCTACCAAAATAACCTCGCCACTGGTGAAGAGACGAGTAGCGATATCGCCGTTGAAGTGAAAGACCAAGAGTGGAACATCCACCTCACTGCGATGGGCTCTTCCTACGCAGTTGAACTCTGTAGACTCTACAGCGATGGAAGTGAAGAAGTCATCGCTCGATCAGCGAGTGTGGAAACGTACCTGCCGTACTGGGCTGACCGCATTGAAGAGTTAGCGATGGATAATGATTTGTTCTTACTTCACTTCTCCTCACTCGTCACTAAAACAGGGGAGGTTGCTGAGAACCTCGTCTTAAAAGACCTTGTATCAACGGTCAGTAAGGGGGTTCTCGGATGAGTAATGGTCACGTTGCCTTTGTATTAAACGCCCACTTACCGTTTGTTCGCCACCCCGAATACCCCCGCTTCTTAGAAGAAGATTGGCTCTTTGAATCATTAAGCGAAAGCTACCTTCCGCTGCTTCGGATGCTCAACCGCCTCAAAGAAGAGGAGCTTGAGTTTACTCTGACGATTAGTTTCTCTCCGCCACTGATCGCAATGCTCACCGATAACGCCCTACAAAACCGCTTTGTGCACTACTTGCAGCAGCACATTGAGCTCGGTCAAAAAGAAGTCCAACGGTGTAAAGATGAGCAACCTGAATTCCTTGAAATGGCGCGCCATTACCTCGATGGGTACATCCTCAACCTTCATGAGTATGAAGACCTCTATCGGATGAACATCCTCGATGGCTTTAAAGCCCTTGAGCAAAGTGGGCACCTCGAGCTCATCACCACTGCAGCGACGCACGCGTACCTGCCCCTGTACAAAGAGTATCCCCAGGCGATTAACGCCCAGATTGAGTTAGGCGTCCAAAGCTTTTTAACGACCTTTGGCCACCCGCCTAAAGGGTTCTGGCTTCCAGAGTGTGGCTACTACCCCGGCTTAGAAGAGCAGCTGCGATACCACGGCATCTCATGGTTCCAAGTGGCGAGTCAGAGTATGCTCCTCAGTCCCGATAACGTCACCTACGGCGGCTACCGCCCCGTTTCGTGTCCTAATGGCGTCGCCGCCTTCCCCCGCGACTACCAAGCGACGAGCTTGGTGTGGTCCAACGCCACCGGCTATCCGACGGATAACGTCTACCGGGAGTTCTACCGTGATATCGGCTACGACTTGCCGATGGAGTACATTAAGCCGTACATCCACGAGCCTGAGGTTCGCGTCTTCACTGGGTATAAGTACTGGGCAATCACCGGCAAGACCGATCAAAAAATACCGTACGTTCGCGCTAAAGCGCAAGAGCGTGTAAAAGAACACGCCTTAAACTTCCACTACATGGTTAATAACAAGAACCACCGCCTCCGCGGGACGATGGATAAGCAACCGCTCTTCTTCCTTGGTTTTGACGCCGAGCTCTTCGGTCACTGGTGGTATGAGGGGATCGATTGGCTCGAAGAGGTGATTCGCACCTCAGTAGGGCGAACAAACCTCGTTTCACCCTCAGCGTTCCTCGCTGAAGATGAAGGACCACTTCAGACGGTGCGCCCCGCCTTCTCCTCCTGGGGCCAAGGTGGCTACAGCGCCGTGTGGCTTGATGGTTCGAATACCGAGTACTATCGCCACATCCATAAAGCTATTCATCGCATGGAGGAGCTTGCTCTTCGCTTCCCTGATCAAACAAGCCTAAAGGGACGCTTCTTAAATCAAGCTGCTCGGGAAGTGCTTTTAGCGATGGCGAGTGATTGGCCGTTTATCATCTACAGCCGCTCCAGCGTCGAGTACGCAAAAAAGCGCCTTGAGGGACACATTAAAAATATTAACCTCGTCTACGATGATATGTGCAAAAACGCCGTTGATACGGAGTGGCTCATTAAAGCTGAGAAACGCCATACGATCTTTGGCGACCTCGATTACAACATCTTTAACCCCGAACGCTCCTAAATTCATAAAAGCGATTCATCGCCCCTTCTTCGGAAGGGGTTTTTTGTCGTTATTGAGAATTTGTCCCACATTCCTAGACGGGTGTTAAGTACTCGTCAAAAAAATCTCTAATTTAACCGACAGTAAGAGATTGGCTCTAGTTGCACCGTAGTGGGAAGAAGTGTACATTTATGGATACTAGTGGGAGATATTCCCATTAATAGGGGAGAATTTGATGGTAACTGGTGAATTTTACATCACCCTCGATGACAAAGGTCGACTGCTCATCCCGTCGCGATTGCGCCACGCGCTCGCCGGAGATGCGCTGTACGTGACCCGTGGTCTCGAGAACTGCCTCTGGTTAATGCTCCCCTCTGACTTCGAACAATTAAAGAATACGATTATCAATGGCCCTCATTCGATGTTTGATCGCCGCTTGAGAATTTTACAGCGGGGGATGATCGCCCCAGCACAGCTGTGCGAATTTGATAAAGCTGGGCGTATTAATATCCCCCCATCCTTGCGCGAGAGTGTCCACCTCCTCTTAAAAGAAGAGTCGGTCCTCTTAGGAGCGGGAAACTACCTTGAACTGTGGAATAAGGAGACGTATGACTCCTACCTCACTTCTTCCATGGATGAGTTCCTCGATGCAGCTCAGTCGCTGGCGAGCCTTGGATCAAAGGAGGAGTGATGAAATACGTCCACACCTCCATTATGCCAAAAGAACTCCTTGAGTACCTCGTTCCCCAAAGCGATTCACCAGTGATGGTCGATGCGACGTGTGGGGAAGGGGGGCATAGTCACCTCTTCCTTTCCCAATACCCGAATCTTCACCTCATCGGCCTTGATCGTGATCACGTGATTCAGGAAAAGGCGATCGCCCGCCTCTCGGAGTTTGGTTCGCGCTTTGAAGCTGTTAATACGTGGTTTGATACGTACTTTACAGAAGCGCCTACTGGGGCGTTTGATCTCATCCTCTTTGATTTGGGCATTTCGATGTTCCACTTTGAAGAATCTGAACGGGGTTTTTCTTTCCGAAAAGGGGAGAAGCTCGATATGCGTTTAAACGATGATGATCCAATCTCCGCCTTTGATGTGATCAACCGCTACGACGAGGAGAAGCTCGCCAACGTGATTTACACCTTCGGTGAAGAGCGCTACTCCCGGCGAATCGCCCGAGCGATCGTTCAAGAGCGAAAGACGAAGACGATTACTACCACCGATGATTTAGCAACGTTGATCTACAAGAGCGTTCCCCCTGCGTATCGCTACCAGAAGATCCATCCTGCTACGCGAACGTTCCAGGCGATTCGCATTGAAGTGAACCACGAACTTGATCGCATTGAACCCGCTTTAACTGAAGCACTACGCACCTTAAAAGTTGGTGGACGCTTAGCGGTGATCAGCTTCCACTCCCTTGAAGATCGCCCGGTGAAGTGGCTCTTTAAGAACATCGCCCAAGGTGATCACCCGCAAATCAAGATTTTAACGAAAAAACCCCTCACCCCGAGTGAGGAAGAAATTGCCAATAACCCCGCATCCCGAAGCTCTAAACTTCGGATCGTGGAAAAACTACATGAGGAGGAACACCATGGAACACGAATGGTTTGATACCCATCAAAACAATAAAAAGCCAAGCTCATCAGCGATGAAGCCCATCCTCGTTGCCTTAATGCTCCTCTTTACGATTGGCGTTCTTCTACTTCCACTGTGGCAACGGGGAGTTAATCGCTCACTAGAGGTGGAGTATCGCTCACTGGTGAAGAACCGAATCCTCTTAGAGGAGCAAAGCCAACTTTTGCGTGCCTCGATTTCAACAAAGGCGATTCCTGAAGCGGTGAGTGTCTACTCGTGGCAGGAGGAGATTTACTTCACGCCAATTAACGCGATCATGGCTCGAGGTGAGCTATGACAATTACCCAAGTCGCTCAACTTAGCTCTGCGACGCTCATTCGCCTGAGTGATCAGGCGGTCACTCACTACGCCTTAGACTCCAGACTGTGCCAAAAAGGATCGCTTTTCTTCGCGTTAAAAGGAACGCACAGTAACGGCCTTCACTTCATTCAAGACGCTGAAAAGAGGGGAGCGGTTGGAGTCGTCGTGCACAGCGATGACGTCCCCTACGCCTTGAGCGCTACCACGGGAGCAATTCTTGCAAGTGATGATGTTTCTCAAACCTTGATGCACTTAGCGAGTTCATACCGAAACCAATTTCCCCATGTCCGGACGATAGGCATCACCGGTTCGACCGGCAAGAGTACGACAAAGGAGGCGATAGGAAAGATCGCCTCCACTCTTGGCTCAACGACAATGACTAGTGGCAATCTCAACAGTGAGTACGGCCTCGCCCTCTCGATCCTCACCCTTGGTGAAGAATCGAAGTACGGTGTCTTTGAAGTTGGGATCGACCATCCCGGGGAGATGGAGCGGATGGCCTCGATGCTTAAGCCCTCTATTGCGCTCTTAACGAATATCGGAAACGCCCACCTTGAATCGATGGGCAGCCGAGAAATAATCGCCCGAGAAAAAGCAAAAATCTTCCACCCCACCGTTGAACGGGGGTTTATTAGCCGGCACACCCCCTATCGATCGTTCATCCAAAGCCTCACTCCAGTTGAATTGCAGCGCTATGGTATTCGGGATATCTCGGCGATTGATCTTGGTCTTCATGGATGGCAACTTACCTACCGAGGCGTCTCATTTCGTATTAAAGCGGTTGGTAAACACCTCTTAGAGGACGTAGTCGGTGCAATAGCTGTTGGTTCATACTTAGGGGCTCGCCCAGTGGATATCGCCCACGGCCTTGAGGATTTTGAACCCCTTACGGGGCGAGCGACGGTGCAAAGCTCGGAAGTGACGATTATCAACGACACGTACAATGCGAGCTTAGACTCGACTCGCTCAATTATCCGCTACCTCTCCGCTCTTTCCTGGCGGGGGCGAAAAAAAGCGGTCCTTGGGCCAATGAAGGAACTCGGTAGTGAATCGAAGAGCGCCCACCTTCAAATTGCGAAAGCATTGATTCAATCAACATTTACGAAAAACTTCCTCTATGGTCGGGAGCTTGAGGAAGCGTACTACACAATAAAAAGAGAGAAGGGTAAGGAGCACGTCTCCTTCACGCAAGATTTTGAGGAGCTTGAGGTGATGGTCAAAGGCGAGGTCACCCCCGGTGACCTCGTCCTCCTCAAAGGTTCACGGGCGGTGGCTATGGAACGCCTCATCCCAACGATTGAAACAACGGTGGCTGCCCATGGGTAGACGAATCTTTGTTGTTCTTCTTTCCTTTGGATGTACCTTCGCACTCTCGAAGGTTCTTTTGTTTTTATATACCGGTAGCGGGGCAAAAACAAAAGAGTACCTTCCAACGCTCCATGTTGAGAAAGTTGGAACTCCGCTGATCGGCGGTGTTGCCTTCATCCTCGGTAGCAGTGTAGCCACGCTCTTTGAGGCACACCTAGGTGCTGCTACAATTCTTTACCCCCTGCTTGGGCTTTTAGCCTTCGGCGGATTAGGCCTCTTAGACGATTGGTCAAAGGCCCATAAAAGAAGTGGTGATGGCTTCACTTCCTTACAAAAGCTTGCCCTCCAACTTCTTCTTTCAGCCCTCTTTGTTGCGGTTATGCCCCTGAAAACGAGCCTTGATGTTAAAACGTTCCATCTTGAGCTAGGGTGGGCGTACTACCCCCTTGCAACGCTCTTTATCGCCTCCTTTGTAAATGCCGTGAATATCACCGATGGCCTTGATAGCTTAGCGAGTTTAGCGGCAATTCCACCGCTGCTTCTCTTACTCCTTTCCAGTCAATTTGTTAGTGGGGCGCTTCTTGGTGGGCTCATCGCCTTTGTGTGGTTTAACTTCCCCCCAGCGAAAACGTTCATGGGCGATAGTGGAAGTCACGGCCTTGGGGGGTATTTAGCCATTACCGCCCTCTTAGTGAACCAAGAGGTGCTCATCACCTTCGCTTCGCTGCTCTTCTTCCTTGAAATGGCCTCATCACTGTTACAAATTATCTCAATTCGGGGTTTTGGCCGAAAGCTCTTTGAGATCGCCCCCCTTCACCACGCCTTTGAAGCGGCGGGGTTTAGCGAAGGACGAATCGTTCGCTTCTTTGTCTCCCTCTCTTGGGTCTTTGGTCTCGCTTCCTTCCTGATTTGGGGGTAGGGTATGAACAGCGGCTACCAAAACTTGGATTACCAAGGTCCTCTTCCTCAGCCGTTGGTCGCTCAGCGTTCAAAGAGCCCGATTACCTTCCTTGTTGTTACCGTATTACTTACTGTAATTGGAGTTATTCAGCTCTACAGCGCCTCGTATAATGAAGCACTCCTTAATGGGTTAGTCCATTACTACTACCTTTCCCGTCAACTTCAGTTCATTGCCCTCGGTCTTGTTGCTTCGTTCATCCTCCTGATTCTTCCACCAAGAGTGCTCGCGTTCTTTGCGTGGCCACTCGCCCTTGGTGTCCTTCTTTTGTTGGTCTTAACGCTCGTTGGCCCATTCGGTCAAGAAAAGTTTGGATCGCGCAGGTGGCTTCAGATCGGGCCACTTCCCGCCCTTCAACCAAGTGAGTTTGCCAAAATTGCTCTCATTCTCCTCTTTGCCAGCGCTCAAGGCAAACAAAGAGGCATTATTCTTCCTTCAACCATCGCCGTTATCTATAGCGGCCTTATCTTCCTTCAAAAAGACTACTCAACGATGCTCCTGCTCGTCCTCATCACCTTTTCCATGCTCCTTGTCAGTGGGGTACGCCTAGGCAAAGTGATCGGTATCCTCCTCTTTTTATTCCCTCCACTCTTTGTTGCCCTCTTTAGCCAAGCGTATCGAATTCGGCGTGTCGCCGCTTTCCTTCTTCCATCCTTAGACCCGTCAGGGATGAACTACCAAGTGAATATCAGCCTTCGGGCGATCGCTAAAGGGGGGTGGTTTGGGGTGGGGTTGGGTAATGGTACGTATAAGCTAGGAATTCTTCCTGAAGTGCACAGTGACTTCATCTTCGCTTCAGTTGCCGAGGAGTTTGGTTTTGTTGGTATCTTCCTCATACTCCTGCTCTTCTTCTTCTACGCCCTCCTTGGCTACAACGGAGCGAAGCGTATTGAAGCCAAGGATCCTTTCCTTTCTGCCCTCAGTGTTGGTGCGACGACGATGGTCGCTTCTCAAGCGTTACTGAACATCGCTGTTGTCACCGGCCTCGCCCCACCAACTGGAATTCCTCTTCCCTTCTTCAGCCAAGGGGGAACGAATATCTTCGTGATGATTATCGCCAGTAGCTTACTCATGAAAACTCTTCTTCGAGGCAATCGGAGGGGTGATGATTAAACGACTGGTGCTTTGGTTCATCCTCATCGTTCTCTTGCTTTGGGTTGTCTTCCTCGTTGTTTCCTACCTGCCATTCTTTACGATTACGAAAGTTCAAGTAAAGATTGAAGGCCCCCTTGAGCGTGTTCCAAGTGATATCTCAAGTGAGCTCTCTTCCCTCGTTGGCCAGGGGTTGTTCCGCGTTCGTCTTCGACGGATGAAAGATCACATTGAGCGCATCCCCAGTGTCGAGAACCTTAATTTTCGGCGAACCCTTCCTTCCACAATTACCGCCACGATTAGGTTTTTAGACTCCCCAGTTCTCATCCAAAGTGAAGAGGCGGAGCGTTCCTACCTCGTTTCAAACCGTACGCTCGTTCCCATTGATCAAAAGGATGTTAATTTGTGGAGGAGTCACCTCTTGAGTATTGAAGTTCCCCTTGAGTACGCCCTCTTGATGGAGCGCTACGGAACAGATTCTGCCTTTGCTACCGTTGTTGAGCTTGGGCGAGATCTCGGGGGTGAGGCCTCCTTGATAACTCGCATAAAATACGATAATAATAGCAGTAACAGCTTTGGAAAGATGGTTTTGGATCTCCCCACCCTGAACGCTCAGCTCTGGGTAAGGGAGCCTGTGAACCCAGAGCAGATTAGGACCGCCCTGTATTGGATTGAGCAAGACCAGAAAGAATCCCTTTCCTTTCTTAGTTCAACGCTTCAGCGCTACGACCTCTATAAAGAGGCGTTGGTACGCCGCTAGGGTGGTTAAGGAGAGTTGGTGATGGCGGGTGAAAAAATGTTGATGGGACTTGATATAGGCTCGAGCCGCACCAGAGCGGTGATCGGGTCAGTGAACCGCGATGGCCAACTCATGGTCGACTCGATTTGTGAACACCCCTCCGAAGGGGTTCGTTCAGGTTCCATTGTCAACATCGAACAAACATTAAAAACGATTCAAACCGTCATCAATGAAGCGGAGCTCCAAGCGGGCGCGGAGATCAGTGAAGTCATCGTTGGCCTCGGTGGGGGGCATATTATTGGAATTCCTTCAACCGGTGTTGTAGGGATTAGCAGCCCCGACCAAGAGATTAAGCGCGGTGATATCTTCCGAAGCCTTGAAGTCGCCCGGGCGTTTGAGCTTCCCCAAGATCGCGAGATTTTACACACCCTTGTCCAAGACTTCCAAATTGATGGGCAAAGTGGCATTAAAGATCCCATCGATATGCTCGGTCACCGCTTAGAGAGTCGGGTGTTAATCGTCACTGCTTCCAGCGCGATTAGCCAAAATCAACGAAAGTGTATTCAACGCAGCGGCTTAAACGTTGCCCGCGTCGTACTGCAGAGTCTCGCCGATGCGGAAGTCGTCCTCTCCACCGAAGAGAAGGAGATGGGCACAATCCTCATTAATATCGGCAGTGGCACCACTGACTTAATCGCCTACCGCAACGGCTCGCCAATCTACACCGGTGGGGTGAACTTAGGTGGTGATGATGTGACTAACGACATCGCCTATATTTTGAATAAGACCCGAGCAACGGCGGAGCAGATCAAGCGCGAAAGCGGGCACTCCTACGTTCCCTCGGTGACAAATGAAGAGATGATCGTCATTCCTCAAGTCGGGGGAATGCCGGCGATTAAGATGCCTAAGCGCGAACTAAGCCGAATTATTGAGCCCCGGATGGCGGAGATCTTCTCCCTCCTCCTCGACTCCTTCAATAAAGAACATGAAGGGGCGGGCTTTGGGGGCGGAATCGTCCTCGTCGGTGGAGGAGCACTCTTAAGTGGTGTTACTGAATTAGCAAGTGAAATGTTTCGAATGCCCGCCCGCCTTGGCTTTCCTGAGGCGATTGGTGGACTTGATCGAAGTTATATCAATCCCCATTACACTACGGTGCTGGGGTTACTTAAAAGCGAAGCCAGGCGGCTCCGCGAAAGTCAGTCAACTGGCAAGGTCCGGACGAAGAGTCGGTCCCAAGGGGGATTTACGAAGTTGGCTGGATTTTTCCGAACGTTGTTCTAAGAGGGATGTGCTATGGATTTTGGGATGTTTGAAGTAGAAGATATTATTGGTTCTGAGCAGGTAAGTGCAACGGTCATCAAAGTGATGGGCGTCGGCGGGGCAGGGGGGAACGCGGTAAACCGAATGATCTCTAGCGGCCTGAAGAAAGTGCAATTCGTTACGATGAACACTGACGTGCAAGCACTGCAACGCTCAAACGCCCACACCCGCCTTCCGATCGGTAAGGAGCTTACCGGTGGTCTTGGTGCTGGAGGAATGCCAGATATTGGCGAAAAGGCTGCTCAGGAGTCAAAAGAGGAGATTCGTCGGGAGATTGAAGACGCTGATATGGTCTTTATCACCGCCGGAATGGGTGGTGGTACGGGAACTGGAGCTGCTCCGGTTATCGCTGAAATCTCCAAGAGTTTGAATATCCTCACCGTTGCAGTGGTGACGACTCCCTTCGCCTTTGAGGGGAAGAAGAAACTCACCCTCGCCCAAGCGGGCATTGAGAAGCTTCGCAAGCACGTCGATACGCTCATCATCATCCCCAACCAATACCTCCTTCGGGTCGTTGAAAACAACACCCCGATTAAGCAAGCGTTCCTCATGGCGGATGAAGTGCTCTACATGGGTGTTCAGGGAATCAGTGAACTGATTACTGAACCAGGGGAGATTAACATCGACTTTGCTGACGTGCGAACGGTGATGAAAGGCAAAGGGGATGCATTAATGGGTATCGGCTTCGGCGAAGGGGCAAACCGCGCCGTCGATGCCGCTCGTCAAGCGATCAGTAACCCGCTCTTAGAGAGCGCCTCGATCGATGGGGCGAAGAGCGTTCTTGTGAACCTCGCTGGGGGTGATAACCTCACCTTGCAGGAGTATCAAGACGTTGTTGAGCTCGTCACTGAGAATTGCGCCGAGGATGCTCTGATCATCGCAGGCCAAGCGTACAACCCCGAACTCGGTGATCAAATTAAAGTTACCGTTGTTGCCACGGGTTTTGAACGACGCAGCGATATGATCGGGGCGGAGAACGCTGATTTAGAGATGATTAAGCGTCGCTTCAGTACGCCTCAAGTCAGTGAGGAGAGTGAGCATAAAGGCGAAGTTGAGCAACCCTCAATTGAAGTGAATCGCTGGCAAGACTTGCAGAAGCAACTCGGCCGCGGTCCATCGACCAATAGTGGGGATTACACGATTCCAACAGTCTTGCGCTACGCTCGAGGCCAAAGTGAAGAGGAACAATAGGGACCCAAGATCCCTCCTTCTTGAAGAGTACGAACACTACCTCGCCCTCCAAAAGCGCCTCAGTGATAACACGATTGAAGTCTACCTCCTAGAGGTAGGCCTTCTTCTCTCTGCGTTTGCAAACCCTGAAACGCTTAATGCTCGCGAGCTTGAACACTTCATCACAACGATGAGCAAAGAGCGGGAGCTTTCACCACGGAGCGTCGCTAAGAGTCTTAGCGCCCTGCGTTCCTTCTTTACCTTCCTTCAACTACAAAAAGTACGTGCTGATAACCCCCTTTCTTTGATTCGCACTCCAAAGCGCGGCCTCATTCTTCCAAAGGTTGCCTCACGTGATGAGATTGAGTACTTCTTTTCAATCATCAACACCCACGACGTCTTAGGTGTTCGCGATAAAACCCTCTTTGAAGTTATTTATTCCTGTGGGCTGAGAATCAGTGAGGCGGCGGACTTAAACGTCGATGACTACCAAAACAACCAAGTCCGAGTTTTGGGTAAGCGCAATAAGATGCGCCTAGTCCCAGTAGGGGAGGTTGCCCAAAGCTCGCTGGAGTTCTACCTCAATGAGATTCGTCCTTCCCTGATGAGCCGATCAAAGCCATCTCAGGCGCTCTTTGTTGGCCGAAGGGGCCAGCGCTTAACGCGCCAAGCGATCAGCAAACGCTTTGATGAGTATGCACGCGTAGCAGGCCTCGAGATGAGTGTCCACACCCTCCGGCACAGCTTCGCCACCCACCTCCTCGCCAATGGGGCGGATCTGCGCTCAGTGCAGGAGCTCCTTGGCCACAGTGATATCCAAACAACGCAAATTTACACCCACCTCGACTCCGCGACACTGCAGAAGGGATGGGAGGAGTTTCACCCCTCCTGAAGCGAAGTGCCCATCCTTTACCCATAGGGGGTATGAACCTATCAACACTCCTACGAGTTGCCCAACTAAACCTTCCCGGCCCTGAGGCGTATGAGCGAATTATCAAGGGGATGATTCCTCCTTATTCACCGCGCGAGATTACTCCGCTCCTTCGTTTTTACTCAGTGAAGTCGAACCGAATTGTCTTTTATCCGATGGAAGAGTACCCCAAAAGACTCCTAGATCTTGAAAATCCTCCCTTCCTCCTTTCGTACAACTCAACCCTTCCTCAGAAAGAGGAGCGAATAATCACCTTAGCTGGCAGTCGCTCGTGTGATTTCGAAGGCCTCCAGGCGGCGTTTATCCTTGGTAAAGCGCTCGCTGAAGCGGGCTTTACCCTCCTCGTGTCTAACAGTCGGGGGTTTGACCGATGGGCGCGCCTTGGTTCTCAGAGCGCCAATAAAGCGAGCTACGTCAATTGTGATTGCGGCTTGGGAACAAAGCGAATTACCTACGATCGCTCCTTAGAAGGGGAGAAGCTCATCTCCGCCTTCCTTCCCTTTGAAGAAGTTACTCCAATCCGGTGTCTATCACGGAACGTCCTCAGTGCGGCGCTCAGTGATGTGACGATTATCGGCCCTGCTCCTTCAGACAGTGGCGCTCTGCACGTCGCGTCTTGGGCCCTCGATTTAGGCAAAGAGGTTCTTGTTCACCCCAGTGGAGTTGGCCCAAAGAAGACACAAATGGGCTCGTCGTTTCTTCATCAAAGTGGAGCTCATCTCTTTGGTGGAGGTGACCTACCTTCAAAAGGCGTGATATAGTGAACGTGATGGATGACGCCCAACTTTTAGATCATTACCTCGAATATATCAAGCACGTTGGAAATCTCTCAGATCACACGATCGTGGCGTATCGGCGCGATTTACAGCACCTGTTGAGGGTGTGGGGTGAGTATGGCCTTTCGCTCGCTGACGCCCAATTAGAGGACGCGTGGCTCTACGTCAAAGATTTGACAAAAACCCGCCGCCTTGCTTCTTCAAGTGTGAATCGGATGATAAGCAGTGCTCGGACCTTTTACGACTACCTCTTACGCCAAGAGTTGGTGTACTCCAACCCCTTTGCCCTCATCGCTCAAAAGAATGTGTCCAACCGCCTACCAACAACGCTCACTGAAGCGGAAGTTCAGGCTCTTTTGAGCCTTGAAGTGACGAGCTTTGAGGAGGAGCGAACCATGC
>JBBADN010000007.1:0-19145 GCA_041656455.1 Sphaerochaeta sp.
GCTGCTCAAGAACACCTTGGTCAAAGCCTTCTTGGACGGCGGTGGCGACTTCTTTCATGTACGTGTGGCCTTTACCGATGTACATGTCATCGCGGATTCCGATCACGTCTGCCATGAAGCTAATCATATTCGCCGTTTCACGGACGGTTTCACCGTGGGCGATTTGGCTCTGTTCTTCATTGAGATCTTGAACTTCTAAGCCTAAGAGGTTACAGGCACTAGCGAAGCTAAAGCGGGTTCGCGTTGAGTTGTCGCGGAAGTTTGAAATTCCAAGACCGCTTGAAAACACCTTTGACGAGATGTTCGCTTCCCGCATTGAGCGGAGAATTTCGGCGACTTGAAACACTGCGGCAAGTTCATCATCAGTTTTGTCCCAGGTAAGGAAGAAGTCGTCGAGATACATCCCTTCGCTCTTCAGCGTTTTGAGCTTCTCGATCATGGTTTTAATTGCGGTTTTGTCTTTCATTCAGTAAGCCTCCGTGGTGTTGTTCCAGAAAAAAACCTGGACAACAATATCCTACCACGGCGGGATACCATTGTCCAGAAATTTGTTGCAGTTTGTTGCATTCAGCGAAGTTAGAACTTACCCATCTCCTTGAGGATTTTTTCTGGAGTGAACGGCCATGAGCGCATCCAAACTCCTACTGCATCATGAATTGCAATTGCGATCGCCGGGGCAGCGCCGTTGGTCGCAATCTCACTAATCGACTTAGCACCGTAAGGGCCAACTTCATCATCAACGTCGATGAGGACTGCTTTGAAATCATCAGGTTGCTCGGTGATCATCGGCACCCCGTAATCGCCTAGTCGGGCGTTTTGAATGTAGCCGTTTTCATCGATCGTCATATCCTCATAGAGGGTGTGTCCGATTGACTTCAATGCCGCTCCGTACATTTGACAAAGCGCCATTTCTGGGTTGATCGGGGTTCCCGCATCTTGGAGGGCGTAGAACTTTTCAACCTTAATCTGGCCGGTTCGGGTATTCACCGCAACTTGAGCGAAGTGTGCCCCGTAGGGGATCGAGTTGTGCTCAGTGACGAACGAACCTTTACCCATCACCTGACCGCGCCCTAAGCCTCCTAAGGCGGTGTGCCCAAGCGTTGCGTAGGAGACGCTCTTACCACTCTTGGTGGAGTAGATTTCCCCAGGAGCTCTAAAGGCGAGGTCTTCAATCTTCTCCTCTAATTGATACGCCGCTTCATCAAGCATATTTCGCTTTAAGTCTTCAATCGCGTAGTAGGTGGCATTTCCACTGAAGTACGTTCCCGAAGAGGCGAATGCTCCCGTATCAAAGGGACAGCTGTCCGTATCACCACTGGTGATCGAGATGTGACTGAGGGGAACGTGGAGGCCTTCGGCAACGATCTTTGCGTGGATCGTATCTAAGCCGGTTCCAATGTCCGCACCACCGGTGAAGAGTTGGAACGTTCCATCGGGTAAGAGTTTCGCCCAGGCGTTTCCATGGTCAATACCCGGAAGGCCACTACCCTGCTGGATCATCGCAAAGCCTTTACCGACTTTCCAATCACCACCCGGTCCTTCTTCTTTCTTGGTCCAGTTGATCATCTCAGCGCCTTGGGCGATCGCTTCGGCGAGGCCACATGAGCCAACAGGAACAACTTTTCCTTCCCGTCCTTCACCAAGGCCACGGAGGATCTCAAGCATGTATCCAGATTCAACTTTGTTCTTATCAACAAGCTCGTAGTAATCCACCCCGAGTTCACTCGCAAGCTCAGCGAGGGCGGTCATCAACGCGTAGCTTCCTTTCGGAGCCCCATAGCCTTGATACGCCCCTGTTGGGGGAATGTTGGAGTAGTACGTGTAGACATCGAACTTCATGTTATCGCACTTCAAGAGTGGAAGAGTCTTTGAACATGCGTTCATTGGAACGGTTAAACAGTGGTTTCCATACGGTCCGGTGTTTGCCCGAACATCCATGTATACCCCAGTCAGCGTTCCATCTTTCTTCGCTCCAAGCTTCACGGTAATCCGCATCGGATGGCGCGTTGAGTTGGCGATGAATTCCTCTTCACGGGTATTGCGGTAGAAGATCGGCTTACCAGTGAGCCACGTGGCGTAGCCAACGAGGTCTTCAACAAGGATATCCTGCTTCGAGCCGTAGCCACCACCAACGCGTTCCTTAATTACCCGAACCTTGTGCTCGGGAATCTCACACACCCGGGCAACGATACGCCGGACGTGGTAGGGAACTTGCGTTGAAGCGTGAACAACAAGGCGCCCGCCATCAATCTTTGCGTAACAGAGGTGCGGCTCTAAGGGAGTACACTGAATCTGGTTCGTTTGATAGGTGCGTTCTATTACTAAATCAGCGTCTTTAAAGCCCTTCTCAACATCTCCAATTTGGCCGTGGGCGGCACTGGCGATGTTGCGGCGAATATCAGCGTGGAGGGGGAATTGGTAGATAACTTTTCCATCCCGTTCATCAGCAGCTTTGTTGTACTCATCAAGGCCTTCAGGGGCGCCCACGACGTACTCTGCGACGGAGTTGTGCACTAAGCTTGCCCCTTCGGCCATCGCCTCTTCAACGGTGAAAACAGGCTTAAGAACCTCGTATTCAACATCGATAAGCTTAAGCGCCTCATGGGCGATCTCAAGACTTTCAGCAACAACAGCAGCTACCCGATCGCCAACGTGGCGAACCTTCTGGTTCATCAGCTTGCGGTCGTATGGACTTGGTTCGGGGTTTCCCTGACCTGCTTGCATGTAATAGACATCTGGTACACTCTTGTGGGTAATAACCGTCACAACACCTTCAAGCGCTTCAGCTTTTGCAGTATCGATCTTGGTGATATACGCCATCGCGTGAGGTGAGCGAAGAATCGCCATCGCATAGGCGCCTTGAAGAACGCGGTCTTCAACGAAGGCAGGCTCCCCAGCGACTAATGTAGGTCCATCAATCTTTCCCTTGGGCTTACCGACGTAGGTAAGATGGTCGCGGAAGGTGGGGCTGATCGGGGTTTTGTACTCGCCAAACTCAATGAGCTCACGGGCGAGTTGAACGGCGAGGTAGTAGTGTTCATACCCCGCATCGCGAATAAAGATTCCACTTAAGACTTCTTTAATCTGCTCGCGACTTGGATTCGGTTCATGCTCTAAGAGCCAGGTGAGTAACAGTGCCGCCTGAGGGGCGTTATACGCACTTTGCACAACCCCAGCATCGACCATCGCCCGTTGGATCGGGTTCAGGCTTCGGCTCGTTCCCATTGAAGCAGCGGTGAGAATCTCGGCACCATCCGCTTGGCGGGCGTTCATTAAGTTGGCGTAGACGGGAAGGTCGTTGAAGATAATCGTATCACTTCCAGCAAAGCCATCACGATCGTCACTATCGCGAACGTTCGTATACCCAAGGCGAACAAGCAGTTCGCGTAGGCTCTCTGAACCTTCGACGGCGGTTGTATGTCTTTTTCCATTAACAGTTAACTGAATGGTCATCGTTGACCTCCTTTGAGAAATTCACCATAGAGCATTGCAATGCCTTCACCGGCGATGTAGCGCTTATACTCACCACTACCGGTGTAGTCACTCTTGACGGTGACTTCTCTTCCGACGGATTTAGCGAGTTCTTCCTCAGTGGTGATTTCACCCTTCTCAATCTTATTCTCCGTCTCTTTTAAGCGAAGGACGCCGACGGTGTAGACGGCAACGTAGATGCGCACCGACGAGGTGTCTTTTTCCGCGCCAAAGCCGACGGTTACCGAGGCACGGTTTTGGCTACTGACAGCAAAACGAAGCGTTCCAACAAAGCGGTCACTCTTCTTAAAGAAGAAGCCAAGGATGAGTGCGCCAGCATAGGTATCGAAGTGTTCATGATACTCGCGAACTGGAACATCATCTTCGGCGTAGGTGCCATCTTTGGTAATCGTCGCGATTTTCACCGTTGCCCGACTCGCTAATATTGCAGGCCCGACGTAAGAGCGTCCGTGCATTAAAGCAAAGTTTCCTCCGACCGTTGCCATATTGCGGCGGGTGAACGAGCCACAAAAGAGCGCTGCTTCCTTCAACCAAGGGGGAACAACATCACTGGTTGCGAGACTCTGAAGCGTCACCATTGAGCCAACGAAGACTCCGTCTTTCTCTTGGACGATGGTATTCAATCCAAGCTTTGAAAGGTCGATAGCAACCTCGCCTGGAACACTGGCATTTAGGCGGTTGATTTCCGTCCCCCCAGCGTAGAACACACTGTTTGCTGTTGAACGTTTTAAGCTCAACGCTTCCTCTTTATTTTGTGCTACGAGGAATTCCTTAATCATAACGCCTCCTTACGCGCTGCTTGATCAAGCATTCGCTTACTAATTGCATTCACCCTCTCGGCCAAGAGTGCTTCATCAAATCCAACAAGCACCCCTTGGTCGACAACTACTTTGCCGTTAATAATTGTATAATCAGTATAGTGGCTATCACCACAGAACAGAAGAGCGGCGACAGGATCGCTTTGCGCCCCTGCGTACGCAGCAGTTGAGACATCCCAGATTGCAGCATCAGCGGCCCACCCTTCTTCAAGCTTACCAACGTTGGTGAAGTTTAACATCTTCGCTCCGTTAATCGTGCCCATCGTAAACGCTTCTTTTGCTGTTAACGCATCACTACCGTAGCGTACCCGTTGCAGCAGCATTGCCTGGCGAACCTCATTGAGCATGTCTGATGAATCATTTGAGGCTGATCCATCAACGGCGATTCCAATGTTTACCCCCATCGGTAACATCTCAGTAACTCGGCAGAAGCCAGAGCCAAGGCGCATATTCGATGAAGGGCAGTGGGCGATGTGGCTGCCCGTCTTTGCCATGATTGCAAGTTCATCATCGTTGAAGTGAATGCCGTGGGCGTAGTAGACGTCTTCACCGATGAGGCCACACTCCTGCATCAACTCCACCGGCCTGACTCCATACATCTGTAGGCAGAAATCATTTTCATCGGCAGTTTCACAGAGGTGGGTGTGAAGCCGTACACCGTACTTGCGGGCGAGGTTCACCGTCTCTTTCATTAAATCTTTTGTAACTGAGAACGGGCTACACGGGGCGAGGGCAACTTTATGCATCGCATCAGCAGCGTTATCGTGGAAGCGCTTAATTGAATCTTCACTGTGGGAGAGAATTTGCTCTTCAGTTTGAACCACCGTATCAGGGGGAAGCCCACCATCTTTCTTTGAGAGGCTCATCGAACCACGGGTGGGACTGAAGCGCATCCCTAAGAGGTCAGCTGCTTCAAATTGGATCGCCATCGGGTCTCCACTGACGTGGTGGGGATAGACGTAGTGATGGTCGGTTGTCAGGGTTGTTCCAGTTCTCATCAGCTCAGCCATCGCCAAGAGTGAGGAGTAATAGATTCCATCTTCATCAAGATATTTCCACACGTCGTAGAGGAATTTCAGCCAATCGAAAAGCTTGGCGTTCTGAACGACGGGATGATTGCGCGTTAAGGTTTGGTAGAAGTGATGATGGGTGTTTACTAAGCCCGGTAGCACCACGTGCTTTGAGCAATCGATTACACGATTAACCCCCGAAGTTGGCAACTTCCCCTTTGGATCGATTTTACTGACTTTATTATCAACGATTAGTAAATCTGCTCCATGGAGCGCCTCACGCTCAAAACTCGTTTGAAGCGTGTAAATGTTTTTCAAAAGAAGCGACGAACTCATGCCATTTCTCCCTTTACTGTGTTGGTGTAGCAACATGCGACAAAAACGCAAGGAAGGTAAGAAAGGGGGGAATCTTTCATCACCTTAACTCCACTCCTGCTTGGAGCAGTTTCCCCGTGGTTGCCCATTATCCAAAACAATGCATAATGGGCGCTTCTCATAACACAACCACAAGGTCAAAGCCCTGTGGTTGCTCTCATCCAAAGAACAAGGGCCCTTACTCTCCTCGCGCCTCGAGTGAGTACGGCAGCATCGCGTAGAACGCGGCGCAGATCTCTAAATCATCAACGCGGTTAATCTCGTTGGGGGCGTGGGCTTGGTTCTCATCCCCAGGGCCAAAGCCTATGGCAGGAATCTTATGTCGACCGGTGGTCGCCACTAAGTTCGTTGAGAACGTCCACTTATCAACGGTGGGTTTCTCCCCGTAGAGGGCCTTATACGCATCGATTCCGCTTTGGACCAAGAAGTGATCCTCATCGAGTTTCCACGTGGGGAAGTAGAGCTCTTGGGAGTACTCTTTCTTCGTCCAGCCAACTTTTTCGTAGTTGGGCATCTCAACGATGAAGGAATCGGGAGCATCCCCAGTTGCTTTGGAGATGTACTCGCGAACTTGGCTGATCGCTAAGTCAGCGTCCTCACCCCACGTTAAGCGACGGTCGAGGTAGAGCATTGCGTAGTCAGCAACAGCACACTGTGATGGGCCTTTGACGTCCATCACGCTGACGGTGATCGTTCCCTTTCCGAGGAATTTATCATCATCTGGTTGGAGGTCTTCATTAAGCTGCTCCATCGCCAGGGCAGCGCGCGCTGCTTTATAGGCGGCGCTCACTCCGCGCTCTGGGGCGGATCCGTGACAGGAGATTCCACTTAAGATAACTCGGATTTCCATCCGTCCGCGGTGACCGCGATAGAGTCGACAACTCGTCGGCTCTGTGGAGACAACCAGATCAGGCTTAAGGCCTTCTTCTTCAATTAAGTACTTCCAGCACATACCATCACAATCTTCTTCCATGACGGTAAAGGTGAAGTAGACGGTGTACTCACCACCATAGCCGAGTTCTTTCAGAATCCGACCAGCGGTGATCATCGAAGCGGCCCCACCCTTTTGGTCACTGGTTCCCCGACCGTAGACGATTCCGTCTTTGATCTCACCGCTGAAGGGATCGAAATCCCACAGATCGGGGTTTCCAACCTCGACGGTGTCGATATGGGCGTCAAAGGCGAGTTTCTTAGGACCGTTTCCTACTCGCCCGATTACTGAGCCAAGGCCATCGATGTATACTTCATCAAAGCCGGCTTCCTCCAATAGCGTCACAATAAGGCGTGCTACATCCTCTTCTTGGGAGCTGTAGCTCTTCGTCTTCACCATCTTCGATAGGTTCAGGGCGGTGTAGTCCCGGAGTTCGTTTGCTCGAGCTTTAATCTTCTCATGCATTGTCATCATTGTACCTTCCTTTGGCTTATATTCTACGCCTTCTTACGGGGCGATAGTGTCTACTTCTTTCCAGACTCGAGCTGCAACTCTTGCCGCTTCTCTATAAATTTCATCGACATCGAGGTGGGCAAATTTTCGATTTTCCATTACGACATTCCCATCAACGATTACGCTCTCAACACAGTTGCTACTCATCCCCCAGATGAAGTGGCTCGCTGCATTCGCTGATACTAAGGGGGTTGGGTTGTGGTAATCGGTGATAACGATATCAGCAACCTTGCCAGGGGCGACTTCACCATAGGAGCCGTCGAAGTACTTCTCAACGAGGCGGTAGCCGCGGTTCAGCGCTTCAACGTACTGCGGGGGCCACCACGACCCTCCTTCATCTTTGTGCTTGAAGAAAGCGAGCTTGAGCTCTTCAAACATATTTCCGCCGCATCCATCGGTACCAATAATGAGGTTCTCGACCGCTTGAATGTGGTTGAAATACCCAACGTGGTTGTTCATGTTTGAACGGGCGTTATGGGCGAGGAAGACGCCGTTTTCATTCATCTTCTTAATCTCACCCTCATTGAGGTAAAGGCCATGGACGAGCAGAGCGTTGGGTGTTAACAAGCCGTACTCATCAAGGCGGTCGACGATATCCTTGTTGTAGTGGTGGTGACTGTGCGCCACATCGTAGCGATCTTCAGCAACGTGGAGGTGGATTCCCACCCCACTCTTCTGAACGAGGTCACCCATCATCTTCAGCCCTTCATTAGGGATGGTGAATGGGGCGTGTCCGCCGATCATCGCCTTAACAAGATTGCTTTTCTTCGAGCGTTCGATAAAGCGGGCACTCTCTTCAATACCCGCTTCGACTTCCGCCATTCCGCCGTTACGATCGGTGATCTCATAGCACGTCGAGCCGCGAAGGCCTACCTTCTCCATTCCATTCGCAATTGTGTCTAAGGAGCCAGCGATGTAGGAGGGGCTTGCGTGGTGGTCAATCGCTGTCGTCGTTCCCGCCATGATGGCATCGAGGGAACAAATCAGGGAGCTGTAGTAACACGCCTCTTCATCAAGACCACGATCTAAGCGCCACCACCATTCTTTTAAGACTTGGATAAAGTCGTTTTGAGGTCCCGCTTGAATTAACATCCCTCGTGAGAGGCCTGAATAATAGTGGTGGTGCGAACAGACGTTGCCTGGGATGACGGTCTTATTCGAGCCGTCGATTACCTTGGGTGCAGTAACGCCTTTCGCTGCATCCTTTCCAACACTGGTGATGAGGTTTCCATCGATAACGATATCTACCCCTTCTAAGACATCAAAGGGAGGTGCTGTTTGCATCACTCGGGTATTTTTAATAATTACGTCCGCCATCTTTTACTCCTCAACCTCACCTAAGAGGTAGCTGTAGGAGGCAAAGACCTCCTCAACGATCGCAGCTACTTCATCACTGAGACCTTCTTCTTCGCCAACTAAGATTCCATCTTTATCCAACTCACACGGGTAGAGCTCGTCGTTAACGCGGATAATAATTTCATTGCCTTCAACGAGGAAGCCACTATTGGTGGAGTTTTCAAAGTCGTCCCGGCGGCTGAAGAGGGTGAACTTCTTCTTATACGGACCGCCATCGTACGGGCAGAACGTTTCGCAGTTTCCACACTCATTACAGAACGCATCAAGGTGAAGGATTTGGAACGGGTCATCAAAGAGACCGCTGTTGCGCATATCAATGGGGACGTTCGCCCTATTGGGGCACACATCCACACACTTGTTACAAAGGTAAGAACACTCCATACACCGATCTGCTTCACGACGGGCGAAGGATTGTTCACCAAAGAGCTTACCAAAGAGGATGCGGGACTTTCTCAGTTCAAGTTCACTGAAGTACTCGTTCTCATCAGCCTCAAGCTCTTCGAGATATTCCTCTTCTTCATCGTGGTCATGATCGTGTTCATCCTCTTCTACGCCTTCAGCTGCTAAGATCCGATCAATCGCATCTTCAACGGCATCACGAGCGCTGGCGATACAGCGAACGACGGTCGATGGGCCGCTTTGGGCGTCTCCAATGACGTAGACGCCGTCAACTTCGGAGGCTTTGGTTTTCTCATCGGTAATCGCCCACCCCTTTTCATTGAGGGGAACGCCGTACCACGAAATAATCTCGCCATCAACGCGTTCGCCGATTGCCGTGATCATCGTATCGGCCCTCATCGTGAAGGTTTCATCGGAGGCGACTGGCCGGCGGCGGCCTGAGGCGTCTTTTTCTCCAAGGACCATCTTCCGAACGGTGAGGGTGTTACCATCAAAGCCTTCGGGATTTGCGAGGTAGATAAACTCTGCCCCTTCGGCTTGGGCGTTTTCAAACTCTTCGTGGTCAGCGGGCATTTGAGCTCGGGTTCGGCGATAGATTACCGAGACCTTTTCAACACCAGGGATCCGCAACGCTGCGCGCGCTCCGTCCATCGCGGTGTTCCCACCGCCAACGATGACAACGTGCTTACCGAGGGTAATCTTGGTGGGGTCCTTTCGGAACTGGCCTAAGAAGCTTAGGGAGGTCAAGACACGGCTTCGATCCCCAACGAGAGTTAATTCGTTATCGATCTCACTGCCGATTGCGTAGAAGATGTGGGTGAAGCCTTGCTTCTTTAATAAATCAACGGTGAGCTTTTGGATATCCACTCCAAAGTGGAATTCAACACCGTGGGCTTTAATGAATTCAACGTCCGATTCAATCGCTTCGACGGGAAGTCGGAAGCCCGGAATAACGTGGCGAACGATTCCACCAGCGGACTCTTCTCGTTCGTAGACGGTTGTATCAAAGCCAGCACGGGCGAGGAAGTACGCCGCTGATAACCCAGCAGGACCGGCTCCGATAACCGCAGCGCGATACTCGGTCTTTGGTGTGGCTCCTTCCCAAAGGTGGAGGTACTCCGCAAAGCCTTGTTCAACGGCGATTCGCTTCATGTCCCGGATCTTCACCGCTCCTTCGTAATCCATCCGGGTACAGTGAAGTTGGCACTGGTGGTCACAGATATGACCGGTAATCGCCGGAAGGGCGTTCTTCTCGTAGATAACTGAGAGGGCTTCACCGTAACGACCTTCACCGACGAGCTGAACGTACTCAGGAACGTCTTGGTGAATCGCACACGCCGTTACACACGGGGCGACGTAACAGTCTGTAAGGGGAAGCTGCTCACCAATCTTGATGGAGTCTGTTCCCCTGAACTCTTTCGTTGAGCCAGTGTATAGACCATCATGAACATCAGCGACGAGCTTTTCGAGCTTGGCGATGTCAATCTCAGCAAGACTCCATCCACTACTTTCCTCTAAGATTTGAGCCATTTGGTTTAACCGGGTGTACCCACCAGGCTTAAGGAGATCGGTGGCGAGGGTAATCGGGTGAATCCCACACTCAAAGAGGGCTTTAACGGTAATCGCTGTTGCTCCCCCACTGTAGGAGATTGGGAGCTTGCCCTTAAACTCTTTTGAAAGAAGAAGGCCGACGTTTGTAGCAAGGGGTAAGAGAGCCCGCCCTGACATGTACATTTCATCACCAGGAAGCTGCTCTTGGTCGTTTACGGAACCAAGGGTGTTGGTGAGCTTCACGCCGAAGGAGCGGCCTTTTGCCTGAGCCAGCTCCACAAGGCGGTGAAGCATCGCGATTGCATCGGGGTACTGCAGGTCGTTATCAAAGGATTCTTGTTTCAGGGTCAGGTAATCAAAGCCAAGGTTGTCCAAAATCTTTCGAACTGCATCAAATCCTAACAAGGTTGGATTGAGCTTTACGTACGTATCGAGATCTTTATCGGTGATCATGTACGAGCAGATTGCTTCAATTTCTTTTGGAGGGCAACCGTGCATCGTTGAAAGGGTCACCGAGGGGGTAAGGTTTGGACTGATCAAATCGATCTTATCAAGGATTTGTTTTTCCATTCCCTCCCACGAGGTTCCTTCAAATAAGCCTTCTAGTAACAGAGTTTTAAGTTCGCTCTTATATTGAGCAAAGCGTTCATCCTTACTGGCATCGATCATCGTATCGATGAATGTCTGCATCCGAGGGGTTTTAATTCCTTCAAGGTTGTAGCCAACGGACATGTTAAAGATAAAGGAAGGCTTTCCAAACTCTCGTTGATTCAAAACGGTATCTAAGACGTGGAGGACAAACCACGCTTTGATATACTCATCTGCTGCCTTAGAGAGGGTGAACTCTGTTGACCACTCAACGTTGTATCCTTCATCCCGAGCATCAATACACGGTTTATCCACCTCGAGGGTGTCTAGAATCTGAACGGTCTTCAGCTCGATGAATCGGCCTCCAACCAAATAGCTGGCAACAATGTTCTGAGCCAACTGGGTATGTGGGCCGGCGGCAGGGCCGAGGGCGGTGCTACACTTCTGATTAAAGATGGCGAGTTCATGCTCACCTTCATCGTGGTAGAAGAGATCTTCATTAATACTAAAAATAGATGTATGGTTGCGATATTCGCCGACGATTCTGTGTAACAGTTCGACAAATGGAACGGGTCGCATAATGTCCGACATACTCACTCCTTTTGGGCCGTAGCCACCCTTTATTCTAATGGAGTTTGAACAGAAGTCAACGTAAAATGCAACAAAGTGCAACAGCGGTGAATTACAAGCAACTTGTCAAATCTTTTCTGATGAAGTACCCTACTCCTACCACGAATGAAGGACTAATTATGAGAGAATATTTAATTGGATTTGCCATTGGTGCAGCGGTTGCCCTCATTGTCTTTATTTATTTTGTGATTAAGCACTCTGGCGAAAAACGTGCCCACGCGAAAGAAGTTGCTCGATTAAAGAACATGCTCAGTGACCGAATGGATATTGAAAGCGAAGGATTGAAAAGCCTGAAAGAAGAAAATACCGATTTGAAGAAGCAAAACGAAAATCTTCGGATTACGGTTAACGCCTTAAGCCAAAAACCAGGGCGAAAAGAAATCAACCGCCTTCAAGTGTATCAGCTTGCCGTTGACCGTCTTACGATCAACAGCCCGGGCTTTGGTCCTGCTTGGCAAGCAGCTTTAAAAGATAGTGAAGAAGAATTCGAGAAGACTCTTACTGGAGCCTCTGCATTCATCAAGCGTTTGATCCCAGTAAAGACTGATGCAATGGTACTTCCCGAAACGACCGATTAACGCTATTATACTGACTGTGCGCCGAAATGGTGGAATAGGTAGACACAAGGGACTTAAAATCCCTTGACCTCCGGGTCGTGCGAGTTCAAGTCTCGCTTTCGGCATCATTAAGGGTCGGTCTTGATACAATAGGCTGAAACAAAAAAGAGTCAGTTAATTCTTTATAGTAAAAGAATTAGAAACTGGCTCTATTTTTTTATTCATTTTATTAATAGGCATTTCACGGCTTATTTCCGATATTCTTATAGGCTCGTTGAGAACCAATGCACCCCCACCAAATGAGTATTCTCAAAAAGTATATGAATTCTCAAAAGGTTTAAGTATTCTCAAAAGGTATGCTTTCAGAGTAATATATGTTTGACCTGTAAATAAAAAAACTCTTAGTTTGCAAATTTTTTGTTGATACTTAGGAACTTTTTGAGTTTACATTAAAGACGGAGTAAACAATGAGCATAAATTACAATAAACTTTGGAAAAAATTGATAGACTGTAATATGAAAAAGTACCAGTTGCGTGATTCTGCCCATATCAGTAGCAATTCAATTGCAAAACTAAGCAAGAACGAATATGTAAGTTTGGAACCCAATTTCCCAACTAATTATAACTAGGAATTGAGTTAATTCGTTCCTTTTACGAGAAATAACTGTATTTTGTAGTTGACTTCTACCCTAATCATAGCTATAATTGTAACTATGATTAAGCAAGAGCAGAAACCCAAGGTTATCCAAGTCTACAACAAGAAATCCAAGACCACCTACCTGTATGAGAACTACCCTTACTGGGATCCTGAACTCAAGCAGGGGCGCCATAAGCGCAAGTGCATAGGCAAGCTAGATGCCAAAGGGAAAGTTATCTACAACGACTATTATCTGAGTCGGCTTGAGCAACAGACCGATAAAGATGTGGCCCTGCGGGTGGTGTCCACCACAACCCTTTTAGGAGAGAATCTCATCCTAGATAAGATAATTGCCGACACCGGCCTGAAGCCGGTCCTGGCCAAAACTCTTGGTAAGGAAAAGGCTGACCTTGCCTTGCTTCTGGTGCGGTATTCTGTCTGTGAGGGCAAGCCCCTTTGTTATGCCGAGGATTGGCTTGATGCTCGAGGGTTCAATGGCGCTTCCCTCTGTTCCCAACGCATCACAGACTTTCTCAGGTTTCTGGACAAAGACATTCAGAACACCTTCTATGCTGCATGGATTGCAAAAAAAGCTGAAAAGAAGAGCCTTTTGTTTGATATCAGCAGCATCTCCAGCTATGCAAGGGACAACCCTTATGTGGAACGGGGATACAATAGGGATCATGAAAGTCTTGAGCAGATAAACATTGCCCTTATCAGCACCTACGAATCCAATACACCCTTATGGTGCACAGAGCTTCCTGGGAGCATGTCCGACCAGATGGCCTTGGAATATGTTCTGGGCCATCTGGAGAAGCTGGATGTCGGCAAGGCAGGCTTCCTCTTAGACAGGGGCTTCTACAGCGAAGACAACATAAGCAACCTTACCCAGAAAAATCATAAGTTCACCATGCCTGTCCCTTCCCACATTAGGTGGCAGAACGATTTCATCGACAACCACCGCGGGGCTCTCCAGCGTCCTGCCAACCTAATCGAGACTGACGACAAGGATTCCATCATCTACGGCCTGACTGTCGTAAAGACAACCAAATATGGCAGGATGTGGATTCATCTCTACTATGATGCCGTCAGAAAGGAGCGCGATGTCGCCCGCCTGATGGAAACTCTGAAGAAATGTCAGGATGAGCTTGAAGATGAACGCCTGTTCAAGAGCCGAGAGCATTACTACGAACGGTATTTTGAGGTGAAGGAGACCCCCAAGAGGGGAAGGAAGGTCACGCTCAAGGAAGATGAGGTTGATGCCTACATCAACGGGCACAGTGGCTACTGGGTGCTTCTGTCCACCCATGAGAAGGATACAGCCAAGGCTCTCTTCCATTATCGCCAACGCAACAACATCGAGTTGCACTTTGACGATCTGAAGAACCTCACGGACTGCAAGCGCCTCCGGGTCCATTCGGAGGATGTGATGCAGGGACGGGTGTTCATAAACTTTCTAGCTATGATTGTGATCAACGAGCTGAAGCGTTTCATAGCTGCCATTCCTGCCAAGGAGAGGAAGTATTGGAACCACAAAATGATTCTGCACAAGGTGGCCACCTATTCGAAAATCCACTATAGGGGCAAATACAAGGATGTCTCCTCTGTTCCGACCAAGTCTCAAAGACTGATCTTCGACCTCTTTGGCATCAAGTACGAGTGGAAGGGAAAGATGGTAAATGGCGATGGTGAGGTGGTGCCGATTGATGAGGAATAGCTGGCCTAGTTACAAAAGACTGGGAATTTGGGTTTGGAAGTTCTCCAAAAAATATGTGACACCCTCAATTGTGACATTGGAGATATTTGCAGTTTTACAACACGGCAGGAATAAGGAGATAGTATGTATAAATCAATTGATTTGTTTGCAGGTATCGGAGGAATCAGACTTGGTTTTGAAAGAGCCTTCAAAGGTGATATAACAACAACTTTTGTTTGTGAATGGGATGAGTATGCTCAAAAAACCTATAAAGCAAACTTCAATGATAATTTTGAAATTGCAGGTGATATAACAAAGATAGATGAAAAATCAATTCCCGATTTTGACATCTGTTTAGCAGGTTTTCCGTGCCAAGCATTTAGTCTTGCGGGAAAACATATGGGTTTTAATGACGATTACAAAGGAGTATGTAGAGGTACATTATTATGCTAAATACCTATTTTGCTGTGAAGGAGAAATGTAAATGGCATTTGATTTTAAGAAAGAATATAAAGAGTTCTATATGCCAAAGAACAAACCAGAGATAGTTACTGTTCCAAAGGCAAATTATATTGCGGTAAGAGGTAAAGGTAATCCGAATGAAGAAGGTGGATCATATCAGCAAGCTATAAGCATTTTATATGCTGTAGCCTACACACTTAAGATGAGTTATAAGACCGATTATAAAATAGACGGGTTCTTTGAATATGTTGTACCACCACTTGAAGGCTTTTGGTGGCAAGATAATGTTGATGGTGTAGATTATTCCAACAAGGATACTTTTAATTGGGTTTCAGTAATAAGACTTCCAGATTTCATAACAAAGCATGATTTTGATTGGGCTGTTGAAACGGCAACGAAAAAGAAGAAGTTGAATTGTTCACCGGCAGAATATCTTACGATTGAAGAAGGTCTGTGCGTTCAAATTATGCATTTGGGTGCATTTGATGATGAACCAGCTACAGTTGAAATTATGAATGCATATCTTGAACAAAATGGGTATGCGAATGATATGAATGATAAGAGACTACATCATGAGATATATCTATCGGATGCGAGAAAAGTTGCTCCAGAAAAATGGAAGACGGTTATTAGACATCCGATTAAAAAAAATAAAAATTGAATTTTTTTCGCCCATGTTAAATAACAAATCCCAGTTCGCTCTCTCAATTGAAAGAACTCCGATGAAGGTTGTTGACATATTCCCTCACTCGGGCAAGGCTAACAAAATATTTCCTGACTCGGGCAAAAGCAACAAAAACGGTGATAAAATGTTTCCTGACTCGGACAAGGGCAAAGATAAATGGCTCGAAAGTGCTGCTGACTCGCTCGACTGAGTTTAAGACCTGTCAAGGCATGTGGAGACGGTAGTATTGATGTCACGGGTTGACAAGTAAAGAGGGCGAAAATGGCTTGAAATCAAAGGGTTTCGGAATAATAGCCTCATCCAGGCGGAAAGCCGAAGCCCTATTTTTATAAGTTTTGACAACAATGCTATCGTCTGAAAAAGGGGTATAGTTGTGACGACAGAACTGCTTTTGTGTTGGCGAGACTATAGAACTGTTGTCAGAGGGCAATTTTTGAAAGGCGAGGCAATAGAAATGATGTCAAAAAGCCCATCAGGCCACACCAGAAGGCTTTAAACTGACATTTAACAGGAAACGACTTGATAATGACACTGTAAATGTCACTGCAAATGTCACTGTAAACAAAACCGAACAGGCAGTGCTTACTTTACTTGGGATGCATCCAAACTATACGCGCGAGTAATTGGCTGATGCCACTTCAAAGACAGTAAGAACCATGCAGCGAGTTCTGAATTCTTTAAGGGATAAAAATCTAATATCCAGAGAAGGCAGCGATAAAGACGGTTACTGGATTGTATGCTCCTCTGTCAAGAAATAGTGCAAATGAAGATAAGCACTATATGCAACCAAACATAACATGTACCTAAAAAATCCGTTACTTTCGGTTGGTGGAAGCTTGGGCAACTGAGGGTTACAATATTAATATAAATCAGAAAAATGGAGGCGTTTATATGAGTGTTGTTGAAGTAAGGGAGTTAGTAAAACAGTACCCCTCTTTTGAACTTTCAAGGGTTTCCTTCGATGTTAGAGAGAATAGGATCACCGGATTTATCGGCAGAAACGGCGCCGGCAAAACAACAACGATCAAGGCCATGCTGAACCTGATTCATTCGGACGGCGGGACGGTTTCTTTTTTCGGAAAACCGATGGTGATGAATGAAGCGGAAATCAAACAACGCACAGGTTACTCTACCGGGACAGTCAACTGGTATCCGAGGAAAAAGATAAAGGATATCGTTCAGGTCGTGAAAAGCTTCTACGATACCTGGGATAACGAAGCATACCGGAAGTATCTTGAATTATTCTGCCTGGATGAAACAAAAATGCCGATTGAACTTTCAGAAGGTATGAAAGTTAAATTCAATCTGCTCCTGGCACTTTCCCACAAGTGCGAAGTACTGATTCTGGACGAGCCGACCAGCGGCCTGGATCCATTTTCTCGCAACGAGCTTTTAGATATTTTTACCGAACTCAAAAACGACGGAGTAGCGGTGTTTTTCTCCACACATATCATTTCCGATATTGAGAAATGCGCCGATGACATCGTATATATTTCAAAAGGTAAGATCGTTGCAGCTACATCCAAAGAGGACTTTATTTTGAAGTATTCCGAACCCGGGGAAAGTCTCGAAGGAACAATGCTTCGAATGGAGGGAGGTGTATCTCATGCGTAATATTATGCTCAAAGAGATGAAGCTCAGCGCATCACCGCTCGCATATCTATTCATTCTGTTCGGACTGATGTTTTTTCTTCCCGGTTATCCGGTACTCTGCGGGGCATTCTTTTCAGCACTCGGATTGTATCAAAGCTTTTTGTACGCCAGAGAAGCAAATGACATTGTTTTCTCCGCACTCCTCCCGATTGCAAAGAAGGACGTGGTAAAAGGAAAATATGGTTTTGTTTGTATTATTGAACTTTGCACACTTCTTTTGATGACCATCTGCGTAATTGTAAGAATGACCGCTCTTAAAGAGGCACCGGTGTATCGCAGCAATGCTTTAATGAACGCAAACCTTTTTGCGCTTGGTGCCGCCCTCTTCATTTTCGGGCTATTCAATCTGATCTTTGTGGGTGGTTTTTTTAAAACAGCGTATAAGCTCGGAAGACCTTTTGTTTTCTACATAGTTACTGCCTTCCTCTTTATCGGTATATTTGAAGCTTTGCATCATATTCCCAGGCTGGAACAACTGAATTCATTTGGCACAGAGAATATTATGATGCAACTACTTCTGCTCCTGGCAGGCATCGTGGCATGGCTTCTGATGACAGTCTTATCGTATCGGAAAGCTTGCGAACAATTTGAAAAGATCGATTTATAAAGGGGGATGTTCGTATGTTGAAAGAAAATCTTATTATGCTTCGTAACATACACGGATATTCACAGGAAGCGATTGCAGAAAAGATAGGTATCTCGCGTCAGGCTTATGCTAAATGGGAAAGCGGTGCAACGATTCCCGACATTGAAAAATGCAGTCTGCTTGCAAGCGTGTATGGTACAACACTTGACAGCCTTGTCAGGACAGAATCTGTGGAGGGCATCGGCGTGCTTCCTCCGGCCCCGATAGGAAAGAATATATGGGGTGTTGTAACAATCAACGACAGAGGGCAGATCGTAATTCCCAAAGGAGCAAGAGACCGGTTTGATCTTACAGGCGGCGAACGTCTGGTTGTCGGAAGTGATGAGCGCGGTATTGCATTGATTCCGGCAGAGATTTTTGAAGAAATCGTAAAAAAAGGCATGGAGTTTATGGCAGCCAGAAATGTTGACGCTGATTGATATATTCCCACAAATGAGTGGCATTGTCGATATGTTTCCGTAAACAGAGGGTTTTTGGATATGTTTCCGCAAACAGAGAAAATGGTCAGAATCGGTAGATATGTTTCCTGATACCGATGACATCAATCTCATTGCTACAAGGCAGGTTGAAACTCTGAATAAGAAGCTTGCTGAGCTGACTGATAAAGAACTTAAGCAGGTTACAGGTAGAGGTATTATCGTTAAAGACTGGAACTACGTAGATATCGAGATTACATAACAAAGATTACCATTGCAAACTGTATTCTGAGTGCTTCAAATGTAGATTGCAACCCCCTGTTGTGAAAATGCAACACCCTAAAGGCAAAATGCAACCCCTTTGAGAGCAATTCTCACTTTGTATCATAGTCAACGCACTAAGGCAAACTAGTACAACTAAACGAAGAGAACCCTCAGGAATCCTGAGGGTTTTGTTTATTACAAGCTTATTACGCTATAGCCGTCATTAATGAAGCGTTTCATACCGGCATGAGCATTCATGTCATCTAACATGGGTAAGCCAGTGGCCTTATTAGCTTCAAGCACTCCCAGTGCATTAGAGCACGCAAGACAAACACCAGCAATTAAGCCTAGGTCTTTGGCTTTTGTGTACAACGGATTATTTTCCTTTTCAAGAATGCTAACAAGTTTGACCGATGCGCCTTCAAAGATTATTTTCACTTCTTTTCCATCTGCGTTCAAATCTAAT
>JBBADN010000008.1:0-18742 GCA_041656455.1 Sphaerochaeta sp.
GCGTAGCCGAAGGATGTGTTTGATTCTTACTTTATCATGAATACATCCTTCGGCTACGCCCAACGCTGGCAAATAGCACAAGGGGCAGATTTCTTACTAGGAGTTGGTCCTTCGCTTCAAATGGAAATGGTATCAATTGGATCTCAGAGTGATTATTCACTGAGAATGGGACTTGGTGCCATGGCAGAGGTGAAATATGAAATCAACCCTGGATTAGCTCTGCACGCTGGATTAGGAGCCGATTTGGGATTATTTAAAATAGTAGGAGATGAGACTGATCTTTCGGGAAGTGGAGTTTCGGTTACCTTGCCTTTCAGCATCAGTCCCTTTATTGGAGTAGGATTTAATTTCTAATTCTGGTTCGAGGTAAAGCGAACAGTTGGCTTCCGCTTTTAGTACTTCTTCTCAGCAGTAGGTATTGATGGTACAATACCGTATGCAGAAATCGGGGGAAGATTACTTAGAAGCAGTATTGGCCCTTAGTGAAGAGCACGATAAGGTGCGAATTACTGATGTTGCTCATAAGCTGGGAGTCTCAAAACCTTCAGTTACCCGGGCGATGAGAAACCTCAGTGATGGGGGATACATCGAGCAAGAAGCGTACGGTGATATCAAGCTGACGGAGAAGGGACGGATTAAAGCAGCTCAAGTGTACTTTAGGCACAAGACGTTGACGACGTTTCTTCATGAAATTCTTGGTGTCGATGCTGAAGTCGCTGAAGCAGATGCGTGTTTGATCGAACACGACATTTCTAATGAAACAATGGAGAAGCTTGCCATCTTTATGCGCAAGCTTGAGGAACAAGATTGAGGTTTGTAAAAGGGTTTTGCTTGATGAAGCAAAACCCTTTCCTTTAGCACAAAAACTTTCCCTTGTAGTTGCCCAATGAGCCTTTAGACTTAATGTATAAGACTTTAAGGAGGTCTGAAATGAAAAAGAGTTTGTATCTTATTCTGATCATCGCCCTTCTTATCCCCACCGCAGTGTTTGCTGCTGGTGCGAAAGATAAGGCAGTCGATGAGAGCAAGCCGGTCACAATTAACTATTGGACCCACGACGACCCGGCCCGAACCAAGCTCGAAAACGAGCTGATTGAGAAGTTTGAAGCAATGAACCCCAACATTACAGTAGAGCGGTCAACCCGATCTGCCCAGAAGCAGATTGAGTTGGTTCAGACTGCCTTTGCTGCGAATGAAGGACCGGACATGTTCAACCTTCCCATCGAGAACCAGTACGCCTACATCACCAACGGCCGGGTTGCCCCGATCGACTATGAAGCCGCTGGCTTTAAGAGCAAGCAGGATATGCTTGATCAGTACATGGATGGAATCTTAGACACCGTTACTGTTGATGGTGAGGTCTATGGCCTGCCTCTTGAGCTGACCAACTGGGCAATCTACATCAACAAGAAGGTCTTTGCTTCTGTTGGCCTTGATGCTGAAAAAGACTATCCCCGCACGTGGGAGCAAATGGCGGACATCTCTGAGAAGCTGACGATTCGTGATGGAGACATCCTCGTTCGCCGTGGCTTCGACTTCCGCTATCCCTACTACCTGATCATGTTCGTCCCGATGGTCGAGCAGCTCGGTGGTTCCTTGATGAGTGCTGACGGCAAGAAAGCGATCATCAACGACGACGCCTGGATTCAGGCTCTTACCTACATGCAGCAGTGGGGTCCCTTAGGACGAAACCTCGGTTCAACGACGTACCAAGCCCCTCGCTACATCTTCAACGCTGATAACAACGATATCGCGATGGCGCACACTGGGCTTTACCAGGAAGGCCGAATGAAGTCAGAGAACCCGGAATTCTTCGAGTCAATGGACTGGATGGTCGTCCCATTCCCCGTCTTCGAGAACGCTGTTAACGACGTCGCCGCTGCGTACTATGGACACTTCTTCATGGTTAACGCTGACAGCGATCCTGCTGTTCAGAAGGCAACGTGGAAGTTCATCGGCTATCTCCTCTCCCACGGAGAAGATTACCTGACCCGCGGTGGAAACCTCATCCAGCCGACGAAGGCCCTGCTTGAAAGTGATACCTTAAAGAACATGCCGTATAGCCAAGTCTTCATCGACGACATGGCTCGCGGACACATGGTCTACTACGGTGCTGACTCTGCTGAAATCCAGACGCAGATTCGGAACGCTGTTGAAAGTGTCATGCTCAGTGGTGAAAGCCCGCAGAAAGCCCTCGCTACGCTGCGCTCCGCTGTCCAAGAAATTCTTGACGAGCGTTGATCGTTTCGATCTCAGCCCCCTCTTTATGGGGGCTGAGTCTTGCCTTTTTCTCCTATAGGAATACATGTAATGGCTAGCAAACCATATCGAGGAATTGAAAAGAAGCAAGCCCGTTGGGGCTTTGCCTTCGTCGTACCGGCGTTAGTCTTCTTTTCAGTCTTTAACTTCTATCCAATCCTCAACGCCTTTTACACGAGCTTTTATGACCGACGGGCCCTAAGTAAGCTCAAGCCAAAGTTTGTTGGCCTTGGTAACTACGTGCGCCTTTTTGACCCCGCCCGGGCAGAGAGTCAGCTCTCATTTTATAACAGCCTGAAAGCAACGCTGACCTTTACCCTTGGGACGTTTATCCCCCTTCTTGTTGTCAGCTTGATCTTGGCAATCTTTATTAGCAACCTAAACTCAAATAAAGCAAAACGCTTTTTACAAATCTCCTACTACACCCCAGCAATCCTCTCATCAGTCATTGCCGCTACGATTTGGATGTTGATCTTTGACCCTCGTGGACTGGGAAACCAGTGGATGAACCTCCTGCTGAACACCCCGGGTGTAGACCATAAATGGAAAACTGACCCAATGATGCTCCAGATTTCGACGATGCTCGTCTACTTCTGGAAGTACATCGGCTACTTCGTCATCCTCTTTATCACCGGTTTAGCAACGATTCCACCAACGATTTATGAAGCGGCGACGATCGACGGAGCAAATAAAACTCAAACGTTCTGGCGTATTACCCTTCCATTATTAAAACCAACTGTTGTCCTCGTCTCCATCATGGCGATGCTTCAGTGTTTGAAGACGTTTAGTACCCAGTACATGTTCTACACCAACGGCTCGACCCGCGCCCCGATTAACGTCATCACCTTTAATATCTACATCACAGGAATTCAAGACCAATACTTAGGGCGCGCAAGTGCGATGAGTGTTGTCCTCTTTGTCTTGATGCTCGTCTTAACGCTCGTGCAGTTTAGAACTACCAAGAGCGGCGAAAACATCGATTACTAGGGGAGGGTGGTATGCAGATTCAACAAAAATATAACCCACTAAACCTCCTTGTCTACCTCGTCCTCATCATCATGCTCCTCTTCACGCTGATGCCGATCGTCTTCATGGTTACAGCCTCTATGATGACGAAGAACCAAATCCTTCGGATGCCCTTTAAGTGGATTCCCGAAGGCTTTAATTCGATTAACTTTACCCGGGCAATTGTAGGTCTTGATGGGAACTACATCTACTTACGAAATATTTTAAACTCATTAATCGTTTCAGTGAGTGTTGCGGTGAGCACCGTCCTGTTAGGCAGCCTCACAGGCTACGGCTTAGCCAAGTTCCGCTTTAAAGGACGAAATTTTATCTTTATCATGATTATGGCGACGATGATGATTCCCTTTGAAGCAATTATGATTCCCCTCTACATGGTCGTGATGAAGCTAAGGATTCAAAACACCTACGTAGGATTAATTCTTCCCTTCTTAGTCTCTGCCTTCGGTATTTTCCAAATGCGCCAGTACCTGACCACCTTCCCAACCGAGTTCCTCGATGCTGCTCGGGTTGATGGAAAGAGTGAATTAGGCATTTACTGGCAGATCGTTCTCCCCAACGCGAAGCCCGTGATGGCGACGCTCTCGATCATGGCGTTTCGGTCGCAGTGGGATAACCTTCTTTGGCCGCTCTTAGTCAGCCAGAGCGAGAAGATGAAGACGATTCCCCAGTACATCACCGCCTTCGCTGCTGAGCGAAACACCGACGAAGGGGCGATGATGGCGGCGGCGTTAATCGCATCCATTCCGATGTTTGTCCTCTTTATGAGTTTAACAAAATACTTCATTGGCGGATCAGCCGTCTACGAATCACGCAAGGGTTAGAAGAGTGAATAACAATGCAATCGTCAGTAAGGACACCAAGGTGTTTCTCTTCGACATGGGCAACGTCGTTGTCAAAGGAATTGAGATAAACGAGAAGATTGCCGAACATCTCGGTGTTTCTCTTCAGCAGTTTGAATTGGATTACCACCACTGGATCCACCCCTTAATGGAGGGGGAGGTCAGCAGTGAGCTCTATTGGAGACACGCCGAAAAAGTCTTTGGAAAAAAGATTGAAGAAGATCTCTTAGAGAAATTCTTCAATCCCTATTTGAACATTGAAATGGTCAGTACGATCGCCAAGCTTCGAATGCAAGGCTACAACGTGGTGTGCGCCTCAAATACGTACGAGTCTCACTGGGAAATTCTTCGGGATATGGACGCCTTAAGCCTCTTTGATCGACTCTATCCTTCCCACGAAGTCGGTCTCTCAAAGCCCGCAACGGCGTACTTTGAGCATATACTTGCTCAAGAAGGTGTTTTAGCTCATGAGGCGTACTTCGTCGATGACTCGATTGAGCACATTGAAAGCGCCCGAAGCATAGGAATCCCGGCTCTGCATTACGCTGGTCCTTCAGCTTCGCTTGAATTAAAGCGCGTCTTTGAACCGTTATTTGGGTGAGCCTAGGGTATCGCGGAACTGCGTCGGGGTCTTGCCTAAGAAGCGCTTAAAGATTTTGGCGTAGTAGCCGGGGGTGGGAAAGCCGCAGCTTGTGGCAATTTCGGCGATGTTCTTCTTTGGGTCTTCCATCGCCTCCACACTCTGATTGACCCGGTATGCATTTAAATACTGAAGGAAGTTTAAGCCAGTGATTTCTTTAAAAAGGCGGGAGAGGTGACTCTCACTAACACCGAGGTAGGTCGCTGCTTCCTGTAATCCCACTGACTCGCTAAAGTGATCGACGATGTAGGAGACCGCGGAGTCGATCACGTGGTTGTTGAAGTGCTTAGGCAGGGTGATCGAGAGATCGCTGCTCTTATGATCGCGCTTGATCTGCTCAACATCCCGATCTTCCTCTTGGATCTTTTGCACTAAGGAGGCGAGCGCCTCTTCAAGCTCATCATCATCCACTGGCTTTAGGAGATAGTCAAAGACTCCAAGGCGAATCGCCTGCTTCATGTAGGTGAAGTCCGTGTACCCAGTGAGGATAAGGGCGTGGTTAACTGGGCAGGAGGCGAGCATCGCAAGCCCATCTTGGGCGGGGAGGCGGATATCGGTGATGACGATATCGGGCTCGAGCTCTTTAATGAGGCGCTCGCCCTCCGCCCCATCACCAGCTGTTCCTACTAAGGCTAGCCCCAGTGCTTCCCAGCGAATGGAGGAGACGATCTCCCGGCGGACGATCTCTTCGTCCTCTACAAAGACAACAGTGTAGGCCATGATTTATCTCCTTCCGATCGGTATCTTAATATCGACGATCGTTCCTTTCGTTGGTGTTGACTCAATAGTAAACTCGAGCTCCCGCTGGTACGCCATCGAGAGGCGCCGATATACATTATATACTCCAACGTGCGTCGTATCGGCAAGGTCATTGAGGTCCGCTGGCAGCGTCTTTCGATCAAAACCCACTCCATTATCCTCAACGCGAATGTGGATCTTCCGCCCTAGTGCTTCAACTCGAACAGCGAGGAACCACGAACCGACCTTTGGCTCAAGACCGTGAATAATTGCATTCTCAACGAGCGGCTGGATGATGAGCTTGGGGGTTTTAATGTGCTCGCACGCTGGGTCTAAGTAAACGGAGGTTTTAAGTTTTTCGCCGAAGCGGAGCTTTTGAATCGTTAAGTAGGAGTCGATTAGGGCAATTGAATCGGCGAGAGTTGCTTCACTTTCGTGGTTATCGATCGTGGAGCGAAGAAGCTTACCGAGCTTGACGGTGATTGTATAGATCTCCTCTTGGTTGTTAATCCGCGCTAGGGCTTTAATCGTATTAAGGGTGTTAAAAAGGAAGTGAGGGTTCATCTGACTCTCGAGGGCTTTGCGCTCTGCTTCACTGAGCTTCTTCTGCTCCTCGCGGGTGACATCTAAGAGGGTGGTGATTTGATCAATCATTACGTTGTAGGAGTTTTCGAGCTGAGCGAACTCACTAATCGTTGATTTAATAGGCTTCGCCTCTAAGTTGGTGCGATCAACGCGGTCCATCCTTCGGGCGAGGGAGGCGATCGGGGCAGCGATCGAGCGGGAGAAGAGGAAGCTGAAGATCATCGCTAAGGCAACACCGCCGATTAGGATCCCACTGATCACCAAGTACCATCGGGAGATGTTTTGACTAAGAAAGACGGTACTGAGTGTTCCAGCAAGGTAGAGGTTCGTACTCGCCACGGGGGCAACGGCGATCACCGTTGAGCCACTTTGAACCGCCCGGGCGGAGTAATCGCCCTTTAGGGCTAAGAGAGGCGGAAACTTATCAAACGAGCCGTGGGTATCGGTGTGGACTAAGCTCGTAGCGTGGAACTCTTTTTGGTCAATTAAGTAGATATCACTGAAGAGGCGTTCGATATTAATCCCACTGCTAAACGCCTCACCGAAGAGGTCGATCACCAAATACCCGAGGTTCTTCCCCTCGCTGTCGTAAATTCTCCGCAAAATCGAAGCAACAACTTGGCGACCATTTTCAGCGCTGCGATGCCCACGCGTTGTTATTAAACTCGCTGTCTGGGAGAGGTTGAGGTTTTGGGCGATAACGCTATTTAAATCACTAGTAGAGGTGTGGTAGCGCAGATCAAAGATATTAGGAAAGGCGTGCGTTGAAAGGCGAACCCGCCCACTATTGGAGACGAGGTTAGCGCTGGCGAGGTAGGCGTCCCCACTCATGACACGAAAGAGAAGGGGGTAGAGGTCGTGACTGACCTTATTCACGTACTCAGGATCATCACGCCTCATCACCTCGACGATTAGTTCATCGGTGGAGAGTTGGTACGCTTTGTGGCGGTACTCTTCTAATACGTTGCCAACGATTAAGGCGTCGCGGCGAACAACACCAAGGCTCTGCTCCGCTAAGTACCGACTTTGACTCTTATCACCGAGGACGAGGTAATACCCCGTGAAAACGAGGATTGGTAGGAGAAGAACGATGAGAAAGTATATTAATAAGCGCCCAAAGAGGGTGCGGTTACGCTCGGCCATAGAAAGAGTGTACTTGCTATCAGCCAGCCAAACAATAGGGACAGAGAGTAGTATGAAGAGTGCATAAAGATGCTAATTTTGAATAATGGGTTGACAGAGGTCGCAAAAGAGGGGTACAAACACACAAACGCCCCTTGGGTGTGAAGGAGTAGCGTGTGAACGGCACCTTGAATATTCAAGTTACCCGCAAAGCCGAGCCAGTTAAAGGCTCGTCATTCCTCGTCTCGCTCCTTATTCTCCTTGTACTAATTATTATTCTCTAACCACGGCTGCAGGATTACTGCATGGTCCGTGGATGAACCCCCCTACCTAGGGAGGTCCTTTTTTATATCCAAGGTGTGACGGAGGAAGAGATCGATGAACAAAAGAGAAAAGCGCTACACCCTCGCTATCCTCGTAAATAACAATCCTGGGGTCTTGATGCGGGTAGTCGCCCTCTTTAGTCGAAGGGGCTACAACATCGACAGTCTCTCAGTTGGGGAGACAGATGATGTTCGCTACAGTCGAATTACGATTGTAGTCCCTGGTGACCGGGCGGTAGTGGAGCAGATCAAGAAGCAAGTCGAGAAGCTCTTTGATGTGATTCAAGTCTACGAGATGACTCGCACCGCAAGCTTACAGCGGGAGTTGATCATGATTAAAGTCAGCGCCCCGGTAGAGCGGCGAACTGAGGTGATCGAGCTCGCCCAGATCTTCAAAGCAAAGATTATCGACGTAACGAGTACGACGATGAGTCTGGAGATGACGGGAACCCTCGATAAGATCGATTCCTTTTTAAACTTAATAACGTCCTACGGGATCGTTGAATTAGCGCGAACTGGTATTACCGCCTTAGAGCGGGGCAGTCGCGCCCTTGGATCAATTGGATTTGAAGAATATGCAATGGGAGATGAACAATGAGTACGATGTTTTATGACAGTGATGCTGACCTCGCGGTCCTCGAAGGAAAGAAAGTAGCGATTATCGGCTACGGCAGCCAAGGCCACGCCCACGCCCTGAACTTACATGAAAGCGGCGTTGATGTCGTTGTAGGCCTCTATGAAGGATCACCAAGTTGGAACACTGCCAAAGAAGCGGGTCTTGAAGTCGCCACTGCTGCTCAGGCGGCGAAAATGAGCGATGTAGTAATGATGCTCTTACCCGATGAGAAGCAGGCGAAGATTTACCGCGACTCTATTGAGCCAAACTTGAAGAAAGGTGATTACCTCGCCTTCGCCCACGGCTTTAATATCCACTTTGGCCAGATCACCGCCCCAAGTGATGTGAACGTCATCATGATCGCCCCTAAAGGCCCTGGCCATACGGTGCGCAGCCAGTTCCAAGAGGGCAAGGGCGTTCCTTCTTTAATCGCAATCCACCAAGACCCCAGTGGCGACTCCAAAGACGTTGCCCTTGCCTACGCCAAAGGCCTCGGAGCAGGACGAGCAGGAATCTTTGAGACGAGTTTTAAAGAGGAGACGGAAACCGACCTCTTTGGTGAACAAGCGGTTCTCTGTGGGGGAATTACCGCGTTGATGAAAGCGGGCTTTGATACCCTCGTTGAAGCGGGGTACCAACCAGAGATGGCGTACTTTGAGTGTGTTCATGAGATGAAGCTCATCGTTGACCTCGTCAACCAAGGCGGTCTTTCCTACATGCGCTACTCGATCAGTGATACCGCTGAGTACGGCGATTACACCACCGGAGAAAAGATCATCACCGCCGAAACAAAGAAGGCGATGAAGAACATTCTTACTGATATTCAAGAAGGTACGTTTGCCCGCTCTTGGCTCTTAGAGAACCAAGTGGGCCGGCCGTACTTTAACGCCCGAAGGCGGATGGAGAGCGAGAGTCTCTTAGAGAAGACGGGAGCGAAACTCCGCGCCTTGATGAGCTGGCTGAAGCGCTAAGGGGGATCAAATGAATAAGGAGCGAATCTATATCTTTGATACAACGCTGCGCGACGGCGAACAAGCCCCAGGGTACTCGATGAACCTCGACGAGAAGATTCGAATGGCCCTTCAGCTTGAAGCGCTCGGCGTTGATGTGATCGAGGCGGGCTTTGCGATCGCCAGTGAAGGGGATTTTGAGTCGATCAAAGCGGTCTCAAGCCACGTCTCTAATCCGATTATCGCATCACTAAGCCGCGCCCTCGAAAAGGATATCGATGCCTCCTTTGAGGCGATTAAAGACGCACAGCGGGGGCGAATCCACCTCTTCTTAGCTACGAGTGATCTCCACCTTCAGTATAAGCTTCGAATGAGCAGAGAAGAGGTCTTAGAGCGCTCGACGAAGATGGTCGCCTACGCCCGTAATAAAATCGATGACGTGCAGTTCTCCTTAGAGGACGCGACGCGCACCGACCTCGATTACCTCTGCACCGTCGTTGAGGCGGTCATCAACGCCGGGGCGACGGTGGTCAACCTTCCTGATACCGTTGGCTACGCCTCGAGTGTTGATATGACAAGGATGGTTGAGACGGTGATGAACCGTGTTCCGAACGTCGATAAAGCAACGATTGCGGTGCACTGTCACAACGACCTTGGCCTGGGGGTGGCGAACACCTTAGCTGGCCTTAGCGCTGGGGCTCGGCAAGCGGAGCTCACCCTGTGTGGGATCGGCGAGCGGGCAGGGAATGCTGCGTTAGAAGAAGTTGTGATGAACCTCAAGACTCGAGGTGATATCTACCCCTTCGATACCCAAATCAATACCGAGCAGATCGCCCAATCAGCTCGAGTCCTGAGGCAGATCACCGGGGTGAAGATTCACCCCTCCAAAGCGATTGTTGGCTCAAACGCCTTCGCCCATGAAAGTGGAATCCACCAACACGGGATGCTCGCCAACAGCCTCACCTACGAGATTATGACTCCCGAGAGTGTTGGGGTGAAGAAAACAAGCCTCGTCTTAGGGAAGCACAGCGGTCAACACGCCTTTGAGCAGCGCCTAGGGGAGCTTGGCTACTCCTTTACAAAAGAGGAGTACGCCACCCTCTTTGGTGAGTTTAAGAATCTTGCTGATCGGAAGAAGAACGTCGAAGAGCGCGATTTGATCGCGTTAGTTGAGTCCGCCTATCAAGGTGCGCCGACGATTTGGGAGCTCGACTCCTTTGTGGTGAACAGTGGAAACCTCATTACGTCAACGGCGTGCGTCACCTTAAAGAAAGGGGAGGAGAAGCACCAAGAAGTTGCTTGGGGAACTGGGCCAGTGTACGCCGCGCTTCGAGCGGTGGAGAAGATCGTTAACCACCCCTTCAGCTTAGAGGATTACACCCTCCAAGCGGTGACTGAGCACCGCGACGCCCTTGGGGAGGTCTTTGTGAAGCTCCGCGATGAGCGCGGCACCTACCGCGGTCGGGGTGTCTCCACTGACGTCATTGAAGCGTCGATCCTCTCGTGTTTAGCAGCGATTAACAAAATGGTTGATGGCGCTCCAGCGAAGCAAGAGCACCCCTTTAAACCAACGAATGACCACTCCTTTGAGAATGACATGTTACAGAACAACAGTGATAAACGGAGGATGAGATGAGCGTAGCAATCTTTGACTCCACCCTCCGGGACGGAAGCCAAGGTGAAGGGATCAGTTTCTCCGTTGAAGATAAGCTGAACGTCGTAAAGGCCCTCGATACCCTCGGTGTCTCCTACATCGAAGCGGGGAACCCCGGTTCAAACCCCAAAGACCTCGAGTTTTTTGAGCGCGCTCAAAGCTTAGAGCTAAAGCACGCCCAAATCGTTGCCTTTGGTTCAACGCGAAGAAAGGGGATTGAGGCAAAGGATGACCCGAACCTCCAGTCGCTCATTACTGCGAAAACAAAGATTGTTTCAATCTTCGGTAAGAGTTGGGATTTCCACGTCACGGACATTATTCGAACGACATTGGAAGAGAACCTTGCGATGATCGAAGATTCAGTGCGCTTTTGCACAAACCAAGGCATTGAGGTGTTTTTTGATGCTGAGCACTACTACGATGGATATGTCGCCAATAAAGAGTACGCTCTAGAAAGCTTGAAGGCCGCGCTAAAAGGTGGCGCTTCGACGCTCGTACTCTGTGAAACCCGCGGGGGGATGATTCCTTCCGAGGTTGAACGAATCACCAAAGAGACGATTGCAGCAATCCCGAATGTAGAATGGGGAATTCACGCCCACGATGATATCGGTACCGCCGTTGCTTCTTCGGTGATCGCGGTGCAATGCGGGGTGAGCCAAGTCCAAGGAACACTCCTGGGAATTGGGGAGCGGTGTGGGAACGCCAACCTCTCAACGATTATTGGAATTCTACAAACCAAGCTCGGCTATGAGTGCCTCAACGGCGAAAGCTTAGAGCTGCTCTATCCCATCTCCCGGGCGATTGGTGAAGTTGCGAACGTGCGCATCGCCCGCTCAATGGCGTTTATTGGAAAATCTGCCTTCGCCCATAAGGGGGGAATGCACATCGATGGGGTAGCTAAGAACCCCACCTCCTTTGAGCACATCGACCCCACCGTGGTGGGTAATGAGCGTCGATTGTTAATGAGTGAAGTTGCCGGGCGCGCCTTAATGCTTAGACGGATCGCCAAAGTCGTTCCTGATTTGGATAAAGATGATCCGGTGACTGTTGATCTGATGGCGCAGTTAAAAGAGCTTGAAGCAGAGGGGTATCAATTTGAAGGAGCAGAATCCTCCTTTGATTTAGTGATCCGCCGCCACCTAAAGCTCTATAAGCCGTTCTTCTCCCTGATTCACTACCAGACGATTGGAACCGCTCCCTACCTCGATCCTAACTCAACAGCGACGCACGCTGTGGTGGTAAAAGTGTGGGTGAAAGGACGCAGTGCGATTGCAGCTGCCGAAGGAGAGGGGCCGGTAAACGCCCTCGATACGGCACTGAGGAAAGTGCTTGAGGAGTTCTATCCGACGTTAAAGAGTGTTCATTTAACGGACTATAAGGTGCGGGTCCTCGACTCAACGGAAGCGACCGCCTCAAAGGTTCGTGTCTTAATTGAATCAACTGATGGAAGTGAGTCGTGGTCAACGATTGGTGTGAGTAAAGACATTATTCAGGCGAGCTGGTCCGCCTTAAGCGACAGTATCGAGTATAAGCTCATCAAAGACGGGATCGCCCCTAATGGTGAGTGTGAGAAGGAGATCTAGGTGTGGGTATGACGATGACACAGAAGATCCTCGCAAAAGCGGCGGGCAAAGAAGAAGTCCGCCCTGGCGAGTTGATCATGGCGAACTTGGATTTGGTGCTTGGTAATGATATTACCGCGCCAGTGGCAATTAATGAGTTTCCGAAGTTCAAGAAGGATGGCGTCTTTGATAAAGAGAAGATTGCCCTCGTCCCTGATCACTTCACCCCTAATAAAGATATTAAAGCAGCTCAGCAAGCGAAGGCGATGCGCGAGTTCGCCCACGAGCATGAGATCACCAACTACTTTGAAGTTGGCCAGATGGGCATCGAACACGCCCTCCTCCCGGAGCAAGGACTCGTTGGGGCAGGGGAAGTCGTTATCGGTGCCGATAGCCATACGTGTACCTACGGGGCGATCGGTGCGTTCTCTACTGGTGTGGGATCAACGGATATGGCCAGTGGGATGGCTACCGGTAAGGCGTGGTTTAAAGTCCCCAGTGCGCTGAAATTCAACCTCACGGGGAAACTGAATAAGCACGTCAGTGGCAAGGATGTAATTCTTCACATCATCGGCTTAATTGGTGTTGATGGGGCGCTTTATCAATCAATGGAGTACACTGGAGAGGGGGTAAAAAACCTCTCGATCGACGACCGCTTCACCATTGCAAACATGGCAATCGAAGCGGGAGCGAAGAATGGAATCTTCCCTGTAGATGAGATCACATTAGAGTACCTTCAAGAACACTGTCCTCGGACACCCCAGATCTTTGAGGCGGATGGTGATGCTGAGTATGAGGCGACGTATGATATTGACCTCTCAGCGATTAAATCCACCGTCTCCTTCCCCCACCTTCCTTCCAATACAAAGACGATCGATACCGTCGGTGAAGTAAAGATCGACCAAGTCGTTATCGGCTCGTGTACCAATGGGCGAATCAGTGACCTCCGCCAAGCAGCAGCGGTTCTCAAGGGCAAAAAAGTTGCCCCGTGGGTGCGGGCACTCATCTTCCCCGCTACGCAGAAGATTTGGAAACAAGCGATGAGTGAGGGTCTCTTTGAGATCTTCGTTGACGCTGGGTGTGCTGTGTCAACTCCGACGTGTGGGCCGTGCCTTGGTGGGCACATGGGCATCCTCGCCGAGGGCGAGCGGGCTGTTTCCACAACAAACCGGAACTTTGTAGGACGGATGGGTCATCCGAAGAGCGAGGTCTACCTCGCCAGCCCAGCTGTTGCAGCGGCCAGTGCGGTCACTGGCTATATTAGCGACCCGAACGCAATCGAGGAGGCGTAAGATGAAAGTAGTAGGATCAACGTTTCGTTATGGTGATAACGTCGACACCGACGTCATTATTCCCGCCCGGTATTTGAATACCTCAAATCACGCCGAGCTCGCCCTCCACTGCATGGAGGATATCGATGCGACGTTTAAGGACAAAGTCCAAAGAGGCGACATCATCGTCGCTGATGCAAACTTTGGCTGTGGCTCTTCCCGCGAGCACGCCCCGATCGCCATTAAAGAGAGTGGCGTCTCGTGTGTGATCGCCCGCTCTTTTGCCCGAATCTTCTACCGCAACTCGATTAACATCGGCCTACCAATCCTTGAATGCCCCGAGGCGTGTGAGGATATCAAAGCGGGGGATCGCGTTACTGTCGATTTTGCAACGGGCCTCATCACCAATGAGCGCAGTGGCAAATCGTTCCAAAGTGAGCCGTTCCCTCCCTTCATGCAAGAGTTGATGGCCCAAGGTGGCTTAGCAGCGTACGTTGCTCAAGGGGGCTTAGCGTGAAGAGGCGTGTTGCTGTCATCCCTGGCGATGGAATTGGCCCAGATATCACCAAAGAAGCAATTAGGGTCCTTGAGGCGGTTGCTCCGAACACCTTCAGCTTTGAGTACTACAAAGCAGGGGGCGAGGCCCTCGATAGCGTTGGAGTCCCTCTTCCTGATGAAACCTTAGGAGGGTGTAAGAAGAGTGAAGCGGTCCTCTTAGGATCGCTCGGAGGACCGAAGTGGGATACGCTTCCTTCCCATCTTCGCCCCGAAAAAGGGCTCTTAGGCCTCCGCGGTGGGCTTGGGTTGTTTTGTAACCTCCGCCCCGCGATTCTCTACCCTCAGCTTAAAGAGGCGTGTCCGTTAAAGAATGAACTCGTTGAAGGGGGCTTAGACATCATGGTGGTGCGCGAGCTTACCGGGGGAATTTACTTTGGAAAGAGGGGAAGGGATGAAGAGTCCGCCTTTGATACCGAAGAGTACACTAAAGCGGAAGTTGAGCGAATCGCCCGCAAGGCGTTTGTGATCGCCCAAGGAAGAAGTAAACGCCTTTGCTCAATCGATAAGGCAAACATTTTAATTTCGAGCCAACTGTGGCGTGAGGTGATCAACACCCTCTCTGAAGAGTATCCCGATGTAGAAGTGACGCACATGTACGTCGATAATGCGGCGATGCAGCTTGTACGGAGGCCTCAGCAGTTTGATACGATCGTCACCAACAATATCTTTGGGGATATCTTAAGTGATGAGGCGGCGCAAATCACCGGCTCGATTGGGATGCTACCATCCGCCTCACTAGGAGATGGTGGGGTAGGGATGTATGAGCCGATCCACGGCTCAGCTCCTGATATCGCTGGAAAAGATTTGGCAAACCCGATCGCGATGATTCTCTCAGCGGCTATGATGCTCCGCCACAGCTTTGGGATGGAGCGGGAAGCTCAACGCATTGAAGAAGCAATTCACACTGTCTTAGATGAAGGGTACCGAAGTGCCGATATCTACAGTGATGGGATGAAGAAGATTGGAACAACCGAGATGGGTAGGCGCATCGCTACTGCCCTTAAAGGGGAAAAATAAGATGAAGAGTCGTTCGGCACAGATGACTGAGGGGCCTCAGCGTGCCCCCCACCGCTCATTAATGAAAGCCCTTGGATGGAGTGATAAGGAGATCCACATGCCGATCATCGGTATCGTCAGTGGGGCGAATGAGATCATTCCCGGGCACATCCACTTAGACCGAATCGTTGAAGCGGTTAAAAGTGGGGTTCGTCATAACGGGGGAAATCCCGTAGCGTTTCCGGTTATCGGGGTGTGTGATGGGATCGCAATGGGCCACACTGGGATGAAATACTCCCTTGTAAGCCGTGAGCTGATCGCCGATTCAATCGAAGTCATGGCGAACGCCCACCCCTTTGACGCCCTCGTCTTTGTACCGAACTGCGATAAGATCGTCCCGGGCATGTTGATGGCCGCCGCCCGGCTTAACATTCCATCAATCTTCATCTCCGGTGGGCCGATGCTCGCTGGAAAGAAAGATGGGTGTGAACCGATAAATCTCTCACGGATGTTTGAAGCAGTCGGAGCCCACGCCCTCGGACAGATCGATGATGATGAGCTCCTTGAGTGGGAGAATAATGCGTGCCCAACGTGCGGCTCGTGCTCGGGGATGTACACCGCTAACAGTATGAACTGCCTCACCGAGGCGATTGGGATGGGCCTGGCGGGCAATGGAACAATTCCCGCTGTCTTTGCTGAGCGCGACCGCCTCGCTAAAGAAGCGGGATATCGCATCATGGAGCTCTTAAAAGAGAACGTTCGACCCTTAGACATCATGACAAAAGAAGTCTTTGAGAACGCCCTCGCCGTTGATATGGCCCTTGGTTGCTCAACGAACACGATGCTCCACCTTCCGGCGATCGCCCATGAAGCGGGGGTGAAACTCGATATCTTTGTTGCCAATGAGATTGCGAAAAAAGTACCGAACCTCTGTCACTTAGCTCCTGCAGGAAACGACCACGTTGAAGATCTCTACTACGCTGGGGGAGTCCTAGCGGTGATGAATGAGCTAGGCAAAGCAAATCTGCTTCACGCGGACTTGCTAACCGTCAGTGGGAAGACGATTGGCGAGCTGTGGAGTGAACACCCCGTTCGAAACCACGAGGTGATTCGCCCCTTAGATAACCCCTTTGATTCAACGGGGGGAATCGCAGTGCTCAGAGGCAACCTTGCCGTCGATGGGGCGGTTGTCAAACGCAGTGCTGTCGATCCATCGATGCTGATCCATAAAGGACCTGCTCGTGTCTTCGATAGCGAAGAGGCGGCTAATGAGGCGATTTTTGCCTCCAGAATCAAGAAGGGTGATGTTATTGTTATTCGCTATGAAGGACCCAAAGGGGGACCTGGGATGCGGGAGATGTTAAGCCCCACCAGCGCGATCGCTGGAATGGGCCTTGATAAGGACGTTGCCCTCATCACCGATGGGCGCTTCAGCGGCGCAACTCGGGGATCTTCAATTGGCCACGTTAGCCCTGAAGCTGCAGCAGGAGGTCTTATCGCCCTCGTTGAGGAAGGCGATGAGATCATCATCGATATTCCCGCTGGCAAGTTAACGTTGAATGTGAGTGAAGCTGTGCTCAATAAACGACGAGCCGCGTTTAAAAAACCAACACCAATACGCTACGGTGGGTACCTCGATCGCTATCGAAACTTAGTGACGAGTGCCAACACTGGGGCAATTTTTTCGACAGGAGATGCCGATGAGAATTAGTGGTGCCGAAATCATCTTAGAATGTTTGCTTGAACAAGGCGTCGATACGGTCTTTGGGTTTCCCGGTGGGGCAGTGTTGCCCCTCTACGACGCCCTCTATGCGTACCGTGATCGAATTAATCACATCCTCACCAGCCACGAGCAAGGGGCTTCCCACGCCGCTGATGGCTACAGCCGCTCAACGAATAAGGTCGGGGTCGTCTTTGCCACTAGTGGACCGGGGGCAACAAACTTAGTAACAGGAATTGCTACTGCGTACATGGATAGTGTCCCGATCGTTGCAATCACCGGGAACGTCACAACCCCCCTCTTAGGGAAGGACTCTTTCCAAGAAGTTGATATCACCGGCATTACAATGCCGGTGACGAAGCATAACTTCATCGTCAAAGACGTCAACGACTTAGCCGCTACGGTGCGCCTCGCCTTTCGAATCGCCCAAGAAGGGCGACCGGGGCCAGTGCTCATCGACGTACCGAAGGATATCACCGCCGAGTTCACCGAGTATGAGCGAATCGTGGCCCAAGCGGTTGAGCCGAAGAAAGATCGCCTTCGTGAGGCGGCCCTTACCGAGGCGCTAAGGCTCCTCAATCACGCACAGCGGCCAGTGGTGTGTATCGGCGGGGGAGTGGTTCGCGCCCGAGCAGGGGAAGAATTAGCCACCTTCTTAGAAAAGATTGATGCTCCGGTGTGTGCAACGATGATGGGTATTGGTGGAATCCCTACAAGTGATGTGCGCTACACGGGTATGGTCGGAATGCACGGGACGAAAGTCTCGAATATGATCGTTTCGATGTGTGATGTCCTAGTCGTCATCGGTTCACGCTTCAGCGATCGGGTTGTAAGCAAAGCGTCCTCCTTTGCCCGCGGGGCGAAGATCATCCACATCGATGTTGATCCAGCAGAGATCGATAAGAACATCGCCTCAAGTGTTGGAATTATCGGCGATGTGCGGGTTGTTTTAAATGAATTGAACAACCGGATTAAAAAAGACTTGCCAACGAATGGGTGGATGGATCAAGTTCGCTCCTACAAAGAGCGTTTTCCAATTCGGATCGAAAGCGAGAGCCAACGAAGTAAAGCTGTCCTTAAGGCGCTCCAGAAAGTCCTTCCTAAGGGATCCTTTGTTGTTACGGAAGTGGGCCAGCACCAAATCTGGGCGGCACAATTTCTTAAGCACACCGAGTGTGGACATTTTCTGACCAGTGGGGGCCTTGGTACGATGGGCTACGGAACTGGTTCTTCGATTGGAGCCCAAGTGGGAAATCCCCAGGCTCGAGTGATTAACGTCGCCGGTGATGGGTCGTTTAAGATGAACTGCAACGAGCTGGCAACAATCGCTCGGTATAAGCTACCGATTATCATTTTAATCATGAACAACCAAACCCTTGGGATGGTGCGTCAATGGCAGACCCTTTTCTTTGACTCGCACTACAGTGAAACGACACTCGACACCCCAATCGACTGGGTGATGCTCGCTAACGCCTATGGTCTGAAGGGGATGCGAATCCGCCTAGACCAAGATCCCCTCCCGCTCTTACAGGAGGCGTTTGATCTAAACGAGGCGGTAGTCATCGATTGTGAAATCCCAACCGATGAAAAGGCTTATCCGATGGTCGCCCCTGGCGCCTCCATCGAGGAGATGCTTGGGGTAAAGGAGTCATTGTCGAGGTAGGATGCAAACTCAACCAAGGAGACTCCAAGGCCATTACATATAGAAATGAGCGTCGTAAAACGAACGTTTCGCCGATCCGATTCAATGTAGTAGAGCTGGCTTCGAGTCAGCTTTGCTTTTTCAATCAATTGCTCTTGCGTCATGTTCCGTTCATACCGCAAGTGCTTAATTACCTGTCCGAGTGTCATCTTTTCCATGGAAGTAGTATCGCAAAGAAAAG
>JBBADN010000009.1:0-18162 GCA_041656455.1 Sphaerochaeta sp.
GGCACAATCTTTGAATCGGAGTATAATGAAGTAATACTTGGTCTAAAGGACTTGCTCTAATGGTGATTATTGGAACCGCTGGACACGTCGACCACGGTAAATCGGCTCTTGTGAAAGCCCTTACTGCTACCGACCCTGACCGCCTTCCGCAAGAGAAGGCGCGCTCGTTAACAATTGAACTTGGCTTTGCGTCCTATACGAATAATGAAGGGACTGTAATAGGCGTCATAGATGTTCCAGGACACGAACGCTTTATTCGAAACATGGTCAGTGGTGTGTGGTCCCTCGATTTGGCGCTCCTGTGTATCGCCGCTGATGATGGGTGGATGGCCCAGAGTACCGACCACGCATCAGTTCTTAAGGCGATTACCAACCAAGTTCCAATTGTGGTGATTACGAAAGCTGATCTCGTAAATGAAGAACGCCTTGAAGATGTAACACTTGAAATTGAACACCACATCAGTTCAATGTTTGGTTTGCGACCAACAATTGTAATTACGAGTACAAAGAGTGACAGAGGAATTGATGAGCTTAAAGAAGCCATTGATGCTTCCCTGAAGAAAAAACAAACACCACTCTTTCCCCCTGCCCTCGCCTTAGACCGATCATTCTTAATTGAAGGGATCGGAGCAGTCGCCGCTGGTTCATTACGAGGCATGGCGCTAAGTCTGGGTGATGATGTGACGATTCTTCCCTCTGGGATCAAGTCAAAGGTTCGAACCCTTCAATCATTTGGAAACCGTGTTGAGTCGGTGGGTGATGGCACCCGGGTTGCGATAACACTTCGTGGTGTTGAACATGAAGAACTGCCCAAGGGTTCACTGATCACCAACACCCTGTCATTCTATACGTGTGCTCACACAGTGTATGTCCTTTTAGAGGGAACAAAATTTAAACGATACTCCCAATTAGAGGTTGCCTCCCTTACGTGGCACGATTGGGCCAAGGTACGAGTTATTGGAAGTCTAACGAACAATGTTCTCCTTGCGTCTATTACCACTGAAGAAATCCACCCTTGGTATATTGGCCAAAAGCTCGTGTTAATTCAAAGCGGTTCGGCGACGATCCGCGCCGCAGGAAGTGTGATTACCGCCGAGTCATTAACCAAAGAGCAACGAACTCGATTGAGTTCATTAGTTACAGTGAATCCAAACTTCATGGATGAACTGAATACGACCAATCGTTTCAATCTTTGGCTGAAGGGATATGGAAAGGAATATGATTCAAATCTAATCCTTTTAGAGGAACACTACACGAATCTTAGTTCCTGGGTGATCAAAGATTCATTATTGAATGAATACAAGAAGAGCCTTGTTGAACGGATTACGAATGAGAAGAGTATTGCTCAAAGTGTGATTAAACAGGAATCATTGTTACCTTCACCATTAACGCAAGCGATTGTTGATTCCCTCGTTAAAGAAGAAACAATCGCTGTGAAAGGAACTCACGTTGAGCTCTTTGAAGCTGAGGTATCACTAAGCCCAGAAGAAGAGCAGCTATTACAGAAGATTACCAATGCTGGCTTTGAAGGGCACTTAGTTAAGTTCCTCTCCAGAGAAGAGAAACCAATCATTGGTCTTCTGCGACAAAAGGGCCTTATTGTCATTGTTGAATCAACGTTCATCTATCCAAAAGAAACCTTTGATACAATTACTTCACTCATTCTAAAGAACAAACCAATAGGTTCATTCTTCTCAATCGCTGAAGCAAAAGAACACCTACCCCTCAGTAGGAAATACATTCTTCCTCTGCTTAACAAGCTGGAAGAGTTTGGGTTTGTGGAGCGGATAGGGAATGAGCGGAGAGTGGTGAAGAAGCCGTAGAGCTCATAATGGCCTAGCATTTTCATTGATATCTCTTATGCATAGTGTATAATTTATTCCTCGGAGAAATTCATGAAAGCCTTAGCATTCTGTCATGTGCATAAACGCTTTTGAGGGGGTTATAGGACTATGGAGAATCAAGTGTGTTCGTATTGCGGAAGCGATAGTGTTTCAATTGAAGAATATGAAATGGAAATCAGTGAGCCGTTTGGAGGTTCTAGCACCATAATGCTCACACTGTGGGTTTGAGGAAAATGTAATTAATAATGATGATATCCTTGAGCAGGAGTTTGCAAAACTGAAACGAAGATCGATGGTGAATATTCTGAATGATTTAAATGAGATGGGGTATTCCAATGCATTAATGGAGCGGATATTAGGACTCCCTGCCCGAACACTTGCCCGTTGGAAGAACGAGCAATCGATAAACCCATCGGCGGCAGCAATTGCATTGATGAGGATTATTCGAACATATCCATGGATTTTAGTAGTTGCAGATGCAAAGTTTGATGAAGAAGTAGCTCTGAATACCCTTATTCGGGAGTATTTTTCCCGTTTACCTACCGTTTCAACTATTGGTATTCAAAGCCAAAGCACTTAAAAGTGAATGGGAATTGGTAGATCCCTTTGGCTCCTTTACTACTGAAAGACTGTAGAATTCGGTTTCTTCAATTCGGTAAATCATTGAGCTGCTTTTGTATTGGACTAATAAACGTGAAGGTATGATCACTCGGATTACTGGAGTATTATCGGAAAGATAATATATGCCTTCACGAACAACCCCACCCTCGGTTTTGATTTCTTCGATTAGGTGATTAATCGATACGTCATCCAACCCATTATTTAGTATCAGCTGAAGGTCCAGTGTTGGAGGGATTTGGTCAGAGTTCATGATTTTTTGTAGTGATTTTGAAATCTTTCTGTTGGTATTCACGACCTCACCTTTTCTTACGACTTAAACGGCTCAAACACAACAATTCTTACATCACTAAGATCTTTTAACGTTTGTTCAATAACCCCTTTGACTACTCGCCAGGAAAGGCCCCCTAGCCCACAGCCGAGGGCAGGTAAGGCAATTGAAGAAATGTTGTGTTGCTTAATTACGTTAGCTAAATCTTTAAGGCCTTCTTCAATGTCGGAAAGGCGACTGAGGTTTTGCCAGTGGCCTTTCGTTGGGAAGTTGATGATGTACTTAGGATTGAATAATGATCCAGTTTCATGAACAAACATCGTTCCAAGGGTTACTACGTTACTCTTACACGCAGCTTCATACTCATGGTAGTTTTCAGGAAAGCGATCTTTAAACTGGAGAGCTATACCTCCACCCATCACCCCGACACAGTTAACAGCATTCACTAACGCCTCAACATCTTCGTCAAAGAGATTGCCTTGTTTGTAGGTGATCACATACTAACCCCCTAAGGCATATGGTATCCAAGATAGAGTGGCAAAGAAACCCTTGGGCTTTCCATAGTTGTGGGAAGGTGGATTCACCGGCCGATAAACCCCAAAACACAAATATAGTATAACGAGATAAAATCTCGACAACTTGACTATTATAGAAATATATTATATATATAATACATATAACGAGAATATTCCTCATAAGGAGGTAGATATGCTTATCAGTGTTTCAATTGAGAATTGGATGTCATTCCAGCACAAGGCTACATTCTCTATGGTGGCAAGTAGAGAGCGGCAGCACGGGGAACGAATTACACAATTACCTCGCTATTCCATGCGAGTTCTCCCTATTGCAGCAATTTATGGAGGAAACGCCTCTGGAAAAACTAATTTTTTCAAGGCTTTGGCATTTGCCAAGCGATTTATTGTTGAAGGAACAGGCTTTGAAGAGTCTATTCCTGTGGAGCCATTTTTGTTGAGTCAAAATTCAGCCAGTGAGGCTACAAAATTTTGGTTTGAGCTTTTAATAGATAAAGAAATATATGAATATAGTTTTTCAGTGACTTGGGACAGGGTTACTGAAGAGAGGCTCGTGCTCATTTTAAGGACAACAGAAAAGACTCTATTTCATCGTATCGGAGATACCATTGAGTGGGACCAATCAACTGAAGGGGATAAATTCCTTAAGTTTGCATTTCAGGGAACGCGAAAGAATCAACTTTTTTTAACAAACGCAGTTTTTCAAAATGTTAAAGATTTTCTTCCAATTTTTAACTGGTTTAAAAATAATCTTGTACTCATCTCTCCAAATACACGCTTTGGGCCTTTCGAGTTCTACATTGATGATAGTAAGCCATTATCCAAAGTTATGGGAAGATTTCTTAAGCAGCTAGATACAGGAATCGAGCATTTGGGGTTAGAGGAAATCCCCTTTGATAGTATGCATTTCCCAGAGCAGTTGCTACAACAAATAAAAAGAGATGTCACAGAAGGTAAAACTCTTAACATATTAGATGATTCTACGGGACGCCGTTATTCGATAACCCGAACGGAAGGAAAGCTTTTAGCAAAGAAGCTAATGACGTATCACAAGACTCAAGAAGGCAACGAGGCGATGTTTGAGATAGACCAGGAATCAGACGGATCTCTCCGGGCTCTTGATTTGCTTCCAGCATTTTTGGGGCTTGCAAATAAGTCCTCACCTAAGGTTTATGTAATTGACGAAATAGATCGAAGCCTACACACATTGTTAACTCGAAATCTTCTTGAGAGGTATCTGGCTTCATGTTCTTCTACAAATAGGACTCAGTTACTCTTCACTACTCACGATGTCTTGCTAATGGATCAAAGCTTACTCCGACGCGATGAGATGTGGGTTGCTGAACGAGATGCTCAAGGGTCTTCTAGTCTTACATCATTTAGTGATTATAAAGGGGTGCGATATGACAAAGATCTTCGTAGGAGTTATCTTCAAGGGCGTTTAGGTGGGGTTCCTAATATTTCGCTAAGGAGAACTCTGTATCCCGAGGTTGAGGAGGAGGATTGATGGGACAAAAAAGGCGCAAGTTTTCACGAGCAGTCGCAACTCTAGCGTATAAAAAGCTCTTCATCATTGTAGCAGAAGGGAAGAAAACAGAAAAAGAGTATTTCTCATTGCCCGTTATTAAATCACCCAGAGTTCAGATTAAATGCATAAAAAGGGACAGCAAAAGCTCTCCCTTTTATGTTTTAAAACGCATGGATCAATATATTAGAGAAAACGGATTAAGTGCTACTGATGAAGCTTGGTTAGTGGTAGATACAGATCAATGGGAGGAAGGAGATTTAAAGAAGTTAGTTGAATGGGCAAAAAAAGGGGTAAATCGGGATTTGGCTGTGAGCAACCCAAAATTTGAATACTGGCTTTTATTACATTTTGAGGATGGGACGGGTGTTTCATCGCCAGCTAACTGTTCTGAGCGGCTCCTTAAGTACATAAGTGATTATGATAAAGGGTTGCCAACAAATTTAATCACTGAGGAACATGTAAAGAACGCTATGACTAGAGCGAAAAATCGTGACAACCCTCCCTGTTTAGATTGGCCAAAAACTGAAGGGTCAACTGTCTACCGCTTGGTTGCGAATATTCTAAAAGAGAAATAGGTTGGGTTGGATTTTATAACTTGGCCATTGAAGAAGTTCCAGGAGAGGAGTTTTAGGAATCTGATAAAGGAGTCAGAAATTAGTGATAGTGAAAAAAGAGGGTTTTATGACTAAAGATAAAAAATGTGATAAACCCCAAAACACAAATATAGTTGTTATTTTCTTATCGATACTGCTATAATGAATTAACGCAATTAAAGAAGGTTTGGGAGGTTCGAATGGGAAATAATCGACGACGACTAACTCGCATTGGGTTGTTAGCACTGAGTGTGCTACTGCTCTTTGTTGGTGTTGGCTGTAAGAAGAAAGTAAAGGAAGAGACCTTTGAGGTCACAGCGCGCTTTACCAAGCCCGTTGCGATGGCGTCTCAACCGAGCAGCAAGTGTATCGCCTGTCACACCCAGGTTGGTCCAATCAACAACCTCGCAACACCAGTCCCTGCCGCGGCAGAGACCGGGGGGTGAGCCCCTGCTGCGCCGGAGTTTTCGGCGCTTGAAAAATTCTTAGTTTCAACTGAATTCTTATCCACCGCCCACGGACAATTGGGCTGTGTCGCCTGTCACGGTGGTGATGGTGATCAAGGCAGCTTTGAGCTCGCCCACATTGGGGTAAACCCCTCACCGTCCGCCGATCTAAATGGGATCTGTGCCCAGTGTCACCTCGAAGCAACTGAGACGTATAAGACATCGCTCCACGCCACAGTGCGGGGCTTTGCCCACTCGCTCATTGAGTTCTCTGGTGATGAAAACGCCTTGAATGATATTCATAAAGGCTTAGGGGAGGTCTTCAACCTCAACTGTATGAACTGTCACGCCACCTGTGGTGAGTGTCACGTCTCCCGGCCCGATAGCTACGGTGGTGGCTTAATTGATAAACACCGCTTCTTTAGTACCCCGCCGATGGATCAGACGTGTTACGCGTGTCACGGAGCGCGCAACGCCGGTGAGTTCATGGGAACCGTTGGCTTTGCTCGAGACGTTCACTACGAAATGGGCATGACGTGTACCGATTGTCACGACGTGAGTAACTTCCACGGAACTGGCGTCGCCTACGACTCGATGTGGGATAAACCCACCCTCCCGTCGTGTAGCGATTGTCACGGGGATGTGCTCAGTGGAAATTCCGAGATTGAAATGCATAACGTCCACGGTGACGCCCTTGCGTGCCAAGTGTGTCACGCTCAGGCAAACCAAAACTGTTTTGAGTGTCACGTATCGATCGCAGAGGACCGCCAATCGTTGGCTAGTCACTCTGAGACACGAATCCTCTTTAGGATTGGGCTCAATACCGACCCAACCCCAGAGCGACCGTATAAGTACGTAGCCCTCAGACACATGCCAACCACAGCGGACTCCTTCATTGAAGCCGGGGAAAACTTAATGCCGAACTTTGATGAACGGGCAAACTGGAAGTACTCGCCGACACATAACATTCAAAAGTCGACGTTCCAGAATGAAAGCTGTGATTCATGTCACGGAAACCCGAGGATCTTCTTACATGAAAGTGATCTGCGGGAGACGGATAGCTTAGCCAACTGGGCGGTTATCCCACCAGTGCCGCCAGCGCTGAATCAGTAAGGCGGCGATCGTAAGGTTTGGAGAGCCAAAGGTAGATACTTTTGGCTCTTCTGTTATAGTACAAGGACTCTATGAAGACTCGAACAGCTAAAGTCATTCACTTTTTTGCGTCGTTGAAAGTGGCAATTATTTTATTGCTTCTCATCGCCGCCTACATCGTTATCGGGACGGTACTCCCTCAACACGGAACCGAGGCGCTCTACCTTGAGCGCTACCCCGCCACTGCCAAGCTCATCTTAGGCCTCTCCCTCGATAGTGCGTATAGCTCGCCTATTTTTATCATCCTCCTGATTCTCTTCTCCATTAACCTCGCCCTCTGCACCATTACAAGTCTTAACGGTCAACTTAGGAAGATGAAGAGCAATTACTATCCTTACTTCAGAGAGGAAGAATACGCGATTGATGGAGTTGAAGAATCTCAAGTTCAAACCCTCTTAGCAAAACAGCGCTTCTCAGTTGTTGAAGAAGACGGTGTTCTTCGGGGGGCGAAGTACCGCTGGGGAGTCTTAGGGGCGGCGATTACCCACCTGGGGCTGATCATCCTCTTTTTAGGCGGAGCCATCGGAACGATGAGCTCCAGCGAAGAGATGATTACCCTTCTACCGGGGAATCAACACCGCTTTGAAAAGCAAGGCTTCACCGTCGAGCTCGATGACTTTTACATGACCTTTGAACCCTCGGGAGCAGTGAAGCAGTACTACAGTGATGTAACGGTTATTGATGATAATGGAAACAGAAGCAGTGAGACCCTCTGGGTAAACAAGCCCTTCCACCACAACGGCCTTGGCTTCTACCAAGCAAACTTTGGGTGGACGAGTAACCTGCAGATCTTTGATGAACAAAGCGGTGAAGTGGTGGTCGATGGGCTCTTACGAAACGGCGGCTCATACTTCTACCAACCAAAGCACCTGACGGTGTTCCTCTACAGCTACTACCCCGAAATGGGCATTGGCCACGACCAAACCCCAGTGAAGATGAGCGACCGAGAGGTTAATCCCCATTACTTGGTAATTCTCTATGAGTTTGGTGAGCCGATCGACTACTACGTCCTTGGCCCGGGCGAGCACATCCACTACGATGGGCTTCAAATCTCCTTTACCCACAGTATCGCCTTCACTGGCCTCTTAGTTCGGAAGGACCTCTCCTACCCAATCGTCCTCGCCTCGTTCATCACGATCATCCTCGGACTTATTGTGAGTTTCTACCTCTATCCGCGCTTTATCACCTATAAAGATGGGAAACTCATCACCTCTAGTAGAAGAAACGAGTGGGTCTTCTACCAAAGCATTAAATCAACGCTCACAAAAAAGGATTAACGAGCTATGTATCAAACGATTGAAAACACCACCTTCATGATTGCCTTTATTCTCTACGTCGCTTCGGCGCTGCTCTTCTTCGTTCAAATCTCAAAGCTAGCGAAGAAAGTTGATAAGGCCGCGATCATTGCGACGCTTTCAGGGTTAGTCTTTCACACTATTGCGATGGGTGCCCGAACGATTGGGGCGGGGCGCCTTCCTTTCAGCAACCAGTATGAGTTCGCCCTCTCCTTCGCCTGGGGCATTGTCCTAAGCTTCCTCATCCTCTACGCCCTCTATCGCTTTGGAGCGATTGGGGCGTTTGTCATGCCGCTCGCAATCCTTGTTATGGGGTACGCCTCCATGCAGAGTAAAACAGTGCGCCCGCTCATGCCCGCCCTCCAATCGATGTGGCTTACCTTCCACGTGGGAACAGCAATCCTCTCCTACGGCTCCTTTGCCCTCGCGTGTGCCATCAGTGTGATATACCTCATCGACTCCAAGCGCAGTGAAGATCATAAGATTCTCGCCGATCCTGAAGTCAGTGATATCCTTGGTTACCGCGTCGTTGTCTTTGGGTTTTTGATGCTCTCAATCGTCATCATCAGTGGAGCGATTTGGGCGCAGAAGGCGTGGTCCCGCTACTGGGCGTGGGATCCAAAAGAGACGTGGTCCCTTATTACCTGGATTATCTACGCCATCTACCTTCACCTTCGCCTCCGACGAAATTGGAAAGGAGCTCCTGCTGCGTGGTTCTCGATCATCGGCTTTGCAAGCGTCATCTTCACCTTCGTTGGAGTGAATATTCTCCTACCGAGTATCCACAGCTACGCAACGTAAGAATAATACCCCGCTCGTGCAACACGCCCTTTTAGAGGGCGTGTTTGTTGTTAATTGCTCCGATATTCCGTTCGGAAATTCACTCAGCTCACCGTATTAATTGGCTCACCAGCGAAGAAGCACTCTAGGTTATTCGCCGCAATTCCTAAAAGGCGCTTACGGGTCTGCAGTGGTGCCCACGCAATGTGCGGAGTGATAATGATGTTCTTTGCAGTTAATAATGGATTATCAGCTTTGATCGGCTCAACACTCACCACATCAACACCGGCGGCGTACACTTTATCTGAGTTTAACGCCTCGGCAAGGTCCGTTTCGTTAATTAAAGGACCCCTACTCGTATTGAGGATGATCACCCCGTCTTTCATCTTAGAAATAGTTTCTTTGTTAATCATCCCCAGATTGGATTCTGTTAACGGGGTGTGGAGGGTGATGATATCACTTTCGCTGTAGATTGTTTCTAAAGAAGCCCAGTCAGGGTCTTGATGAGAAAGCGAAGGAGAATACGCTAGGACTTCTAAGCCAAAGCCCTTGGCGATTGCTCCAACAGCTTTTCCAATTGCCCCGTAGCCAATAATGCCTATCTTCTTTCCCGCGAGTTCAATAAGGGGGTAATCCCAAAAGCAGAAGTCTTTGCTCGTTGTCCACCGGTTATCCACAACCACTGCATCGCTGTGACGCTGTACTCGGTTGGTAATCTCCAGTAAGAGGGCAAAGGTAAATTGGGCAACAGCAGCCGTTGAATAGGAGGGAATGTTCGTAACAACAATACCTGCCTTCTTCGCCGCTTCGATATCAACAACGTTATACCCCGTTGCAAGCACTCCGATGTACTTCAGGTTCCTACACTGCTTTATTATTTCTTTGGATATGATTGTCTTGTTGGTAAAGATAACTGGAGCATCACCAATTCGTTCTAAGAGATCTTGCTCATCGGTTCGATCATACACAGTTACATGACCAAGGCTTTCCAGTGGAGCCCAATCTACATCACCAGGGTTTAACGCATACCCATCGAGCACAACAATCTTGTTCATGGAAAGAAGCGTACCATGAGAGGAGCACTCTGCCTATGGGGTAATAAGTGAGGAAATTGCCTTCTGCCTCTGCTTGCTCACCCCGTACTCCTTCGCGAGAGTATTCCATTCACCCAAGGCGCCTTGGGTTTGATCGATGATCTCTTTAATCTCACTCTTCTTCACTCCCCCATCAACGCCAAGCTCAATAAGGTTCTCAGTCGTGGGGTTCTTCCCTTCACCCATCACCATCATACTCTGTTCTCCCCTCGGACCAGAGGAGAAGGTAAGGTCGTACGCTGGAGAAAGACGCCATAACCCATCACTGTCCATAAGAAAGGAGAAGTTCTTTGCGTGGTCATCGCGGTTATGGGCAAGAACATTAAACACCGCTAAGCGAAACATCTTCACAACTTCTCGGTGATCACTAGTCAAATGAAAGGTGAGGGCAAGGAGGGTTTTGTAATCGAGGGATGGGTAGCGAAAATCTGAGTGAAGAAGGCCACTGGCGGTATGCATGTGGTAGCGCTTTGTTCCAACTCGATCAAAACGCTGTGTTCCAAAGTACCCTGGACTTTGGGTAGCAGGAAATAAGTGAACATCACTCATGTGGATTCCTGCCTTCTTTGCCATTAAGGCGTAGACGTATTCGATACTTCCTGCATCTTTTCCGTCGTTACTTTGAGGGAACTTCACTAACCAGGACTCATCTCCCTCACCAGTTGTTAATTGTTGCTTATCCTTAGATACACCGACGATTACTTTTGGTCGTGCTCCAGCTGAAGAACCGTTAAGCGCTAGGAGTTGGGCTAATACGTCCTGAGTTTGTCCTTCAAGAACCTCCTCCACACTGCTCGCAAGATCATCAAGATTTACGTCTTTTGATTCAAACGACAATTTGTAATCTGGCTTATAGGTCAGAGCCCCAAGCCCTCGATGGCCAACTAACGACAACCGGTCTAATGGAGTGACTTCAGCTAGAGATATACCATTTGATGAAAAACTCCTATCAGCCAATAGCCTTCCCCATCCATCAGGGAGACTATCATTAAATACTCCTGGCAAGCCTTCAAACAAATCATATTCTACAGTTGTAATCTCACTTTTTAATGGCAGTGTTAGTGGCGAAATCTCAAGTTTTCTTTCAATGAAACTCGCCTCATAGGAAAAATAGATTTGCCAATTACTTAAAGCCAATCGACCAACAGGAATCTCCTCTTCTCCAAAGTCAATTCCTACATGTAAGAGTTTTACTGGAAAAGGCGTACTCATGATATTCGCCCTCTTTTACGCTTTGGTTTCATTTCTTTTTTAATAACTTCGTCAATTGTTTGGAAGGTATGAGTGACCTCCACTGCCTTGAGAGCTCGGTCTAAAACTCCAAGGACCATCATAAGCTTCACTAGGGACTCAAGAGAAATAATACCTTCTCGCTCAAACTTCCGGAGCGTTGCTACAGGAACTCCTGAACGCTTGGAGAGGCCCTCTTGAGTAAGATTATGCTGAAGCCTATGTTCTTTGAGTTTTTTTGCAATCGACTTTTGTGCTTCCAACGGACTTATTAGTGATATCATATAAACAGTTACTCCGGTAATAGTTGTTCAATTGATATTATAGTATTAATTATTATCAAAATCAACTATCTAAAGATAGTGTCTATACTTTTGGACTAGCCTGAGTCTGGCACTTTCGAAGGGTTTTAGCTGTTTTTCAATCTTCTACTAGAATAATTAATGATATTATAAGAGCAGTTTTTTCGTCAATTTCAATAATATTGATATCATAATATCACTTAATAAGAGCCTCAATCATATCCTTAGGGATCAATTACCCCTTCAAAGACCGGGCTTCTGTTCTCCATCTCCCCTGCACTGTAGCCCCAGATTGTCTCATACTCTTTGGGGTTCTCCCCCATCGCTTCAAGCTGACGGAGGTAGTGGGCGATTGACTTGGATTCGATGATATCTACGTGGTGCATCTCTTCAATAACCTTTGAGTGGGGTCGAGTGTGGTCGAACTCAAAGCGAAGGACTCTCCGTCCATCTTGGGTAAGGCCGATGGTTCGGTAGGTGTTGGACTTACCAACTCCGGGAAGATTCAGGGTATTGCGGTCAGGAGAGATGAAAGGAATTTCATCACTCTCTCTGATTTGATTAATCTGATCTTTCATCGCTTGGGCGTTAGAAACAAAAGAGCGGATTTGGGCGTGGTAGCGCGGAGCAACTGCGCCAATACTCGACTCTTCTACGAGCTCTTGGACACTGCGGGCGTTCGTTGCAAAGATCTCCCGGTTCTCTTTGAAGCCTTTGACTGAGAAGTTGTAGTAGGGAAGAACCCCAATATCATTGAGGACCTTTCGCAGCTTCGCCGAGTGGCCGCGTCTGCTTGCTGCAACGGTGAAGACCTCTTGGTTCGTTACTGCCCACCCCGCACGTAAGAGCTTGTTGATCGCCTCTTGGGTATCAGGGGTGATCTCCATTGAACTGGAGATGTGGGTTTGGATGACGCACTGCTCGATGCCAACCTTTGCACTCTCCTCTTTAAACCACGCCAAGACATCGATCAGTTCTTTTGTTACTCGCTGGGGAAGGTAGACAGGAATCTTCGTTCCAAGGCGAACGCGCCGCATTGGAGCGAAGGGCTCCTCCCGCTTTGTGTTATCCTCCACTTTATCCTTCGCCATTTGAAGGACTGCTTCTAAGATCTCTTTTATCGACTTCACCGAGCTCATGAACGCATCACCGCCGGTGATGAGGATATCCCAAAGATACGGGTCATTTCGGAAGTATTCCATGTTATCTGTCAGGCGCTCCGGCCAGCTCTTCTTCGGTCTGAGCTTTGCCAGTTCAAAGTTAAAGCGCCCCGCTTGGAAGTCGTACATCCGCTGACAGTAGGAACACAATCCCCCACACGCCCGGCCCATCGTATCGGGAATGAAGATTGCTACGCTGGGATAGCGGCGGTGGATGTTGTGTGATGGGAGGATCCACCCCGCGGCATTGGGCTTACCGATCTCAACGGTGTCTTCCTTCTCCCACGCTGCGATGTTGCCAAACTCATGAACCAAGTCCCAGCTGTAGAAGAGGTAGGAACGAATCGGCTCATCGGCAAACGGAGATTCTTGCTCACTGCGGGGGCGAGTATCGATGAGGGAGAGGAAGTATGGGGTAACGAAGATTGGAATCCCTTTCTCTTCAGCCGCTTTCATGATGCTCTTCGTCTCATCATCGAGGGTGTTATCTAAATACGTATTGAGCTTCGCCGTTGATCGAAGGGCGAAGTGTAAGTGGAAGCGGTCGTCCTTCCACCAATCATTGACGAGCTTTATTTTTTCTTTCTGACTAAGACCTGCTTTGAACGTATAGAGTATCTCCTCTCTTTGATCGATTTCATCTACGAGGTGGGCGATGATTCGCTCTTTGTTTTTTGCTCGCCACGCGATGACTTCTTTCTCTAGCCCACTGGGGTGGCGATCCATCCACGTTTGGATATCACTACGCGTTGGAATGATCCGTGGTTCATCGTTGTTCAGGAGGCGAAAGAAGTGAACCATCTCTTCAGCGAAGTCGGGATCTAACTCTTCAATCTCTTTTTGGAGGTAGCTGCGTAGATGAGTCAGTGGGTTGGAGCGCTGGGTGATGGTGTTCTCTTCAAAGGTGTGGTTATCGAAGACGATGTAATCGTATAGGCGTACATGGGCAAGAGCTGCTTCGCTAAGTTGGTAGAAGTTTTTCGCCCCTTCAAGGTACGCCCACCCCTCGGGGTAGTTGTTCTTCAGCGCTTCTTCAGTATGGGCTTTTAAGGTCGCCAGGAAGGTTTCTTCACTCTGTGAATGATCAAGGAAGAAGGCCGCTAGAGGTTTGTTAGCTGCTTCAAGCTTCGTTACTAGATCGTGATACATATCCATCTGGTAAGGGTAACCCCATGAGATTATTCTGTCAACCCAAGATGGTATTTTGTTACTAGACATATGATTACTATTCATTTCACTGGTGATCTTACTTTTTCCTTCGGTGATTTTCCTTGGTCACTTGGGTTGACGAAGGATTCAAAAGGTCGTATCAATATATGCGTATCGACTGATATATTCGAGGATGTATGTTAAATTTTTACCCCCCTACTCTTGCTGATAAAGATCTGTTTCCTAAAGATAGTCACCTCTTAGCGTATAACTACCTCTACTCATACGTTCACCTCTGGAGTGAACAAATCGGTATCACCATCGCTAAGAGTGACACTGCGCTGTACATGCACCTTCGCGATGATGAGTGCTTCCTTTTGCCGATCACCGACGACCTCCCAAAGGCGATGGCTGAGCTAGAGGAGTACTGCGCCGAAAGCGGTGTGAAGTTTGAATTAAACTGTGTACCCGAGAAAGAAGCGAAAGAGCTCCGCGAACTGGGCTATGAGATCGAGCACATTCGAAACCTCGATGATTACCTCTATGAATCTGGTAAGCTCACCAAGCTTGCTGGGCGTAAGCTCCAAGCGAAGCGCAACCACATCTCCAAGTTCGAACGCACCTACACGTACACAGTACGCTCCCTCTCTAAGCCGGAGATGCGCGAAGAGTGTTACCACATGGTCTCGACGCGGTGGTTGGAAAACCACGGCGAAGTTGACCAATCGATCGTTGATGAGCTGCGAGCTATTCGCCGCACCTTCGATAATTGGGATGAACTGGGCTTTGTTGGGATGCTCGTCTGTGTTGAGAATGAGCTCACCGCCTTTACCGTCGGAGAGATCGTTGATGAGAACCTCGCGATCGTTCACTTTGAGAAAGGTGATATCTCCTACCACGGCGTCTACTCCGTTATTAACCAGCTCTTCGTCTCCCAGTACCTCTCTGATGTGAAATACGTAAACCGCCAAGAGGACGCTGGTGTTGAAGGCCTCAGGAAAGCTAAGCTCTCCTACCAACCCGATCTCATGGTCAAAAAATATCGAGTGAGGAAGAAATGATCATCTACCGGCGCGCTGAAGAAGAAGATTTTGCCCAACTCAAAGAGGTGTGGAACGTCGTTTTTAATGAAGATCCCACCTTTTTAAAGAAATTTTTCTTAGCCCGCTTTGACTCGGCGAATATCTATGTAGCCGAAGATGATGGGACGATCGTCGCCGCTCTTCACGCCCTTTCCTCCTCCTATACAAAAAAGGGAGTCACAAAGCCGTGTTACTTCATCGTCGGGGTGGCAACCGTTGTTGAATACCGCAAGCAAGGGATCATGGGAAAGCTCCTAGATTTTGTTCATGATATCTATGACGAGCCATTAATGCTCTTTCCTGCGGTTCGCCCGTACTACGAAAAGCACGGCTATTACTCAACCTCATCAGTCATTGAATATCCCCTTCCCGCTTCCTTAGCGAACGACGTCCTTCAAGAGGGGTTTTCCTACACTGCGCTCAATGAGATTTACACTCTAGCAACGTACAACTCAGGCGCTCTTAATCGTGACTCATTGGCGTGGAGTTTCTTAACCGATGGATATGAGACAGTACACGTCCAAGGTGCCTACGCCTTCCTTCTAAAGGAGAAGGTAGTAGAGGCGATGGCGGTCAATGAAAAAGCTGCTCGAAGGCTCGTTGGAATACTTGTCCGCCGGGGTCTTACAACAATTCCTGTCCTCGCTGATTCTCCTTTTACCCACTTCCTTTCCGATGGAAAAGAAGTACTGATGGGAATGGCAAGTAGAAAGAAGCTGTCAGGTATCTATATTGCCGAGCAGTATTAGGCTATACTCGAGCCAATACTATTTGGTAAGGAGTACATCATGGTAGAAACACTATACCCCTATACAGTCAGTAATGAGAAAGTAATCGAGCAGATCGTCAAAGACGACGCGGCAATGATTAACCACGTAATTTTAACAAAGGGTGAACGCCTCCCTGAACACTATAGTGACTCTAATGTCTTCTTAATCCTCATTCGAGGAACGATTACTGCTCGCTTCAACGACCAGGAGAGACATACCTACTCCAAGCAGATTCTCAACGTCCCCGCTCAGACACTGATGAACATCTCCAATGAGGGTGATGAAATCCTTGAGTTCTTTATTGTCAAAGCTCCGCATCCGAGGATCTACAACAAGAAGGCTTAATCATTGAGTACATATAAAAAGGGAATTGGTCTCGCCTTCGCTGGCGTGGTGTTATTGTCGTTTGATTCCTTAATGATTCGCTTAAGCGGGGTTGGAGGAATTGAAGCGGCGTTTTGGCGCGGGTTCTTTGGCTTCTTCTCGATGCTCATCCTCTTTTTAGGAACTGAGAAGAAGAAAAGCCTCCTCGTCTTAGTCAGTGGTGGCAAGCCGTTGATCATCAGCGGCTTCTTCTGGGGCATTAGTGGAATCTTCTTAACCCTCGGTGTTCAAGGACCAGGAGTTGGCCAGACCCTTGTAATGCTCAGCCTCTCGCCGCTCTTTGGTTCGCTTTACGCGTTCTTAGTCTATAAAGAAAAGCCCGGGATCGCGACGATCCTTGCAGCGATCGGGTCAATCCTTGGAATCACGTACATGTTCCATCGGGAGTTTGGAAACGTCGATATCGGTGGCCTCCTCATTACATTAGGAACACCACTGTGTATGGGAATTAACCTCGCGTACTTGCGCAAGCACGATGGGGTAAACCGCGTCGGTGTTTCAATGGCTGGGAGCTTCTTTGGGGCGATCATCGCCTTGATCCTTGGAATGGGAAAGGTTGCTGTTCCCCTATCAGCGCTCCTTCCACTTTTGGCGGTGGGAATTATTATCGTTCCCTTCGCCCAAGTGTTGATCAGCATGGGGGCCCGGTACATCAGTGGGGCAGAATCAGCGCTCATTACTTCGCTGGAAACCGTCTTTGGGATCTTGTACGTGTGGATCTTCTTAGGTGAGATCCCCCACAAGGATATCCTCACCGGCGGAGCGTTTGTCCTCTTGTGTATTACAGCGAATACTCTCTATCACGCACGCAAAGAGGGAGCCCGTTAAAAGCTCCCTCTCGCAGTGTGAGTATCTACTCGTTACGATTCTTTCTTGAAACAGAGGAACCAGTCGAGGCAGTACATCGTATCGTCCTGACTCTCCATCCGCTCCTTCGCCGTTCCACAGGAACCGGGGGTCGGGATGATCACATCATCACCAGGGCGCCAATCGGCCGGGGTGGCTACGCCATCCTTGTCGGCTTTCTGCAGCGCCTGAACCGCACGCTTAATCTCATCAAAGTTCCGCCCGATCGCAGCAGGATAGAAGAGGATCGTTCGAACGATACCCTTCGGGTCGATGATAAAGACCGCCCTGACTGCTTGGGTGTCACTCTGACTCTGGACCATGCCGTACTTGCGGGAGACATCCATCTTGATGTCTTCAATGACAGGGAACTTTACCTCGATGTCCTTCATTCCCTTCCATTCAAGTTCCTGCACTTTTCTCAGCCACGCGATGTGGGCGTACAGCGAGTCGATCGAGAGCCCAACGAGCTCAGTATTCATCGCCTTAAACTCTTCGTGCATTGATGCAAAGGTCATAAACTCGGTGGTACAGACGGGGGTGAAGTCAGCGGGGTGACTAAAGAGAATGACCCACTTGCCCTTGTAATCTTCAGGGAAGTTGATGTCACCTTGAGTGGTCACTGCGTGAAACGCAGGAGCTGGATCGCCAATTAACGGCAAACTAGCAACAACATTCATTTCGTCCATGGTTTTTACTCCTTTTAAGTAATATCAATACACTAATGATACTAATTATCAATAGGAAAGGCAATAGGCGCTTCCTTTGTATGGCACGCGCCTAGTTTTAATGAAATTAGTTATCTATTGTTTTCACATTGATTAGGAGTATACTGATTGGAGGAGGAACCTATTAAGAAACAACCACGCTTCGTAAAAGTCTTTATTATTGGGATGGGAATAGTCATCCTAACAATGGGAATATCGACCTTCATTGATTATGCTGTAAACTACCAAGTTGGAGAACTAACCGCTCAAATTCAAGAGACGTACGACGTCATTACGAGGCTACAGACGATTCACTCGACATTCCAATCTATCCGCCTCGCTGAGCGCGGATATCTTCTTATAGGGACCGACGGGTAC
>JBBADN010000010.1:0-17765 GCA_041656455.1 Sphaerochaeta sp.
CACAATCGCCATTGGATGGAAACTCGATCATCGAACAAACCGAGTTATTGCCATTGGGGCGATCGATAACTTAGTCAAAGGCGCCAGTGGGCAAGCAGTACAGAATATGAATATCCGCTTTGGCCTTGATGAGCAAGCAGGATTAGCAGCGTGGGTCGCAAACCCCCTATAGGAGTGAAGATGATACAGATAATCGATGGGGGCATTACCGCCGCCAAAGGATTTTATAGTAACGGCATCGCCTGTGGTGTTAAGAAGGTGAAGAAAGACCTCGCTATTGTTCACTCTAAGACGGCGTGTGCGGCTGGTGGAAGCTTCACCCAAAATATTGTGCGGGCAGCTCCAGTGATTTGGGATGAAGCAATCGTAGCCAAGGGAGAAGCTGTTCACACAATCGTGATCAATAGCGGCAACGCCAACGCCGCAACTGGTGAGCAGGGGATTAAGGACACCGAGGTGATGGCAACGATTGCTGCCAAGGCACTTGGCCACGATCCTTCAGCGACGTTAGTGTGCTCAACGGGGGTCATTGGCGTACCGCTTCCGATGGATAAGATCAAAAATGGAATTAACGAGTGTGCGAAGATTGTCGAAGACTCCCGCGATAGTGGCTTCGCTGCCGCCCAAGCGATTTTAACGACTGACACCTTCCAAAAGGAGTGGGCCGTTCAACTGACCATCGATACAAAGGTCATCCACATCGGCGGCATGGCGAAGGGCAGTGGCATGATCCACCCCAATATGGCAACGATGCTCTCCTTCATTACCACCGATGCGCTCATTGAACCGAGCCACCTTCAAACGTTGTTACTCGATACCGTTGAAGATACGTACAATATGATCAGCGTCGATGGTGATACCTCTACCAATGACACGGTCTTAGTCCTCGCCAACGGTGAAGCAGGGAACAATTCACTCTCACCTGAGCATCCTCAATGGGACCTCTTTGTTGAGGCGTTTGAGATGGTGAACTCAAAACTCGCCCAGTTCATCGTTCATGATGGCGAAGGAGCAACGAAGTTTATCACGATGAATGTCGAAGGGGCGGCGGATAAGCAAACTGCCCGGATCCTCGCCCGAAGTGTCGTCTCTTCTAACTTAGTGAAGGCGGCATTCTTTGGCAGTGATGCCAACTGGGGTAGGATTATGTGCGCAATGGGATACAGCGGGGCGAAGTTTAATCCTAGCAGTGTTGATTTATTCTTTGCGTCATCAGGGGGGAAGATTCAAGTTGTTAAAGACGGCGAGCCCGTCGCCTTTGATGAAGCGAAGGCGAAGGCGATCCTTACGCATAAAGAGATTACCTGTACTGCCTCTTTACAGGACGGCGCTGGTCAAGCAACAGCTTGGGGGTGCGATCTCTCCTATGAATACGTCCGAATTAATGGAGATTATCGAAGTTGACTACTCTAACGATGGCCCAAGAGATTCTGAAGGCTGAAACCCTTATTGAAGCGATTCCCTATATTCGCCGTTTCGCTGGCGCAATTGCCGTTGTGAAGTACGGTGGTTCGGCGATGGTGAACCCGGAGTTAAAGAAAGCGGTAATCGAAGACATTGCGATGCTGAAGTACATCGGTCTCAAGCCAGTGGTTGTCCATGGCGGCGGGTCGGAGATTTCGAGCCTCCTTTCCCGCCTTGGCAAAGAAAGTGTTTTCATCGATGGACTACGCGTCACCGATGAAGAGACCGCCTCTGTTGCTGAGATGGTCCTCTCTGGTTCAATTGGCAAAGGCCTTGTTGATAACCTTGAGCAAGTGGGGATCAAAGCAGTTGGCATCAGCGGTAAAGATGGGCGGACGTTCCTCTGTGAAAAGAAGAGTGATGAGAAGGGGCGGGATTTGGGCTTTGTTGGATCGATTACGAAGGTCGATACGACCCTCGTCGATTCCCTGCTAAAGAGCAACTTTGTTCCAGTCCTCTCCCCAGTGGGTGTTGATGCAGCGGGTAATACGTACAACATCAACGCCGATTACGCCGCCAGTGCAATCGCCGGAGCCCTCAACGCCCAAAAACTCATCTTCCTCACCGATGTTGAGGGAATCCTCACTGATAAGGACGATCCCTCCACGATCATTCGAACGCTCACCCACAGTGAGGCAGTTTCCTACATCGCCAATGGTACGATTAACGGGGGAATGATTCCAAAGGTTCAGTGCTGCCTCGATGGGCTACAGAAGGGCGTTGAAAGTGTCCACGTCCTTGATGGGCGTCTTCCTCATGCAATATTACTTGAGATCTTCACGACGAAGGGAATTGGGACGATGGTAACGAAGGAGGATACACCCAATGAGTGAATTTATGATGAACACCTACGCCCAGTGGCCGGTGACGTTTGTCAGCGGTAACGGGGTGTATCTAACGGATGATCAAAACAACACCTACCTCGACTGCGTTGCCGGCATCGCCGTGAACGCCCTAGGGTATAAAGACGCCGGTCTTACGGATGCCCTTCAAGAGGTGCTAAATCAAGGAATTCTCCACGTTTCTAACCTTTACTACAACGCCTATGTTAAAGAGGCGGCAAAGAAGCTGACAACCCTTGCAGAAATGGAGAAGGCGTTCTTCTGTAATAGTGGCGCAGAAGCAAATGAAGCAGCCTTAAAGCTTGCCCGCAAATGGGGTCATCCAAAGAATAAATCGACGATCATTTCAATGATCGATTCCTTCCACGGGCGCACCTACGCCGCTGTTACCGCCACCGGGCAGAAGAAGTACCACCAACACTTCGATCCTTTACCATCGGGCTTTGTCTACGCCCACTTCAATGACCTCGATTCGATTATCTCTCTCATCGATAGAAATACGTGTGCCATCATCGTCGAGCCAATCCAAGGCGAGGGGGGAATTGTTCCAGCAACAGAGGAGTTCCTTCAGGGGCTACGCAATCTCTGTGATGAACATGACCTCCTGCTGATCTACGATGAAGTGCAGTGTGGAATGGGGCGTACCGGTAAGGCGTTTGCCTCCCAAGGGTATAACGTGAAGCCCGATATCCTTACTACCGCCAAAGCCCTCGCTGGGGGAGTCCCCGCAGGGGCGATGCTCACAAACAAGAAGACAAGCGATGTGTTTGCCCCCGGCGACCACGCTTCAACGTTTGGGGGAAACGCCCTCGCTACGAAGGCGATCTCCTATATGTGTGACCGCCTCAGTGACGAAGCGCTACTGAAGCACATCAAGGAGACAGGGGATCATTTGAATAAGAAGCTCAACGATCTTAAGGCACAATTCCCCACTCTTATCACCGATGTTCGCGGTATGGGCCTCATCCAAGGAATAGCGCTCACGATTACCCCAAAGGATGTCGTCTCCAAGTGTTTCGAGAAGAAACTTCTGCTTGCTAGTGCGGGCTCTAACGTCGTTCGCTTCGTCCCACCACTAATCATCACCAAGGAAGAGATCGACAAAGCAATAGCCATCCTCCAAGAAAGCCTAGAAGAGCTGCTGAGAAAATAAAAATCGCACGGGTTGAAAAGTCGAAATCGCACGGGTTGAGAAGTCGAAATCACACGGGTTGAAAAGTCGGAATCACACGGGTTGAGGTTGAGGAAATTTAATGTCCATGGTATAAGTTACTAAAGGAGCTAATTCCCATGGATACAAAGCCGTATTTACCGCGCTTGATTGACCGAAAAATATCTAAGTACCTAAACGCCTTCGGAGCGATCTGTATCGAAGGGCCGAAATGGTGTGGAAAGACTCGAACCTCCCTACATCATAGCAAAAGTAGCTTTTATGTTGGATCTGCAGCGGGTAATTTTAGTAATCGACAGCTGGCTTTAGCCGATCCATCATTGATATTAGATGGAGATTCCCCTCGCTTAATCGATGAATGGCAAGAAGTACCTTCAATTTGGGATGCCGTTCGCTATGAGGTGGATAAGCGAGGAGAAAAAGGTCAGTTTATTCTTACAGGGTCTTCTACACCCAATGACAAAGGATTTTTCCATAGTGGGGCGGGAAGAATAGCTATACTACGGATGAGGCCGATGTCTTTATTTGAAATGGGCCTTTCTTCTGGTTTAGTCTCTTTGCGAGAATTATTTACTGGAGAATCCAAAACAGTATTAACGGGTGATGTAGATCTTCGAAATATCATTCAGTATATAATCCGAGGTGGCTGGCCCGGGAATATTGATATTGAATTTGAGTACGCTCAATTATTACCCATAGAGTATATAAATGCAGTTCTTACCAGAGATATAAGCAGGATGGATGATAAAGCCCGTGACCTCAAAAAAATTCAGCTCTTACTTCGCTCATTGGCTAGGAATGAAAGTACAACTGTTACTATCAGAGCGCTTAAGAACGACATCAAGGAAGTCGATAACGAAGATATTGATGTGGATACAGTTGCTAAATATTTAAATGTGTTTGAAAGACTCTTCCTTTTGGACAATCAGCCACCATTCAGCACAAATATACGATCGTCAGTGAGGGTCAAGCAGGCGGTTAAACGTCATTTTTGTGACCCCTCATTAGCATGCGCTCTTTTAGGAGCAAACCAAGAAACACTACTTGCTGACTTAGAGACTTTGGGGTTTTTATTTGAAGCCTTGTGTGAGCGTGATTTAAAGATATATGCAGAAGCAAATGATGCAAAACTATATCACTATCAAGATTACCAAGATAATGAAATTGATGCAGTCGTGGAATTCTCTGATGGAAGCTGGGGCGCGTTTGAAATTAAATTGGGAGCGCATCAGTTAGATAGTGCTGCCAAGAAGCTCCTACAGATTAAATCTTCGATTGAAGAAGAACCAAAGGGTCGAGCCCCGAAAGTGATGGGGGTAATTTGTGGACTCGCAAACGCGGCCTATATCCGGCCCGATGGGGTGCATGTAATCCCAATTACAGCACTTCGAGATTAGGAATCTCTAATAATGTGTTGCTGTCACAGTTGAGCTAGAATTGACTCCAACGCTTTTGTTATCCGTTCATCGTCTTGGGCTGTATACGACATGATTAAGGATAATGGATCAACGCTTAAATCTGAAGTAAGAATGCTCGGGTCATATTTCCACACTTCAATACCGACCTGACGTTCTGTGTCTATTAATACCTCAGTGATGTTGGATGCATGTACCGTAGCATATGATGGTACTATTGGTGAATTTATCATCGATTGAAGAGCAAGAGCAGAATCTCCAGCGAGGAGAAGGTTTTGAGTGAGCTCTTCTTTATGGAGATACCCGCGCTTTCGTACTGGGTTAATTAAATACGGCCTCATACGTTCGAAGAGTTCTCTTCCTTGTAGTGGTGAGTAAAGGAAACGTTGAACACCATCCTTTTCAGCGATGATGTGCCCTGTCTGAGCAAGTTGATCAAACGCCCGAGAGAGTGTCATCTTTGAATAAGGAAGACTCTCACTCACCTCCTGAAGGTAGAGCTTAGACTCCTTCCTATAGAGATAACAAAAAAGCAAAACCTGTGTTGCTGGTTGGAGCGAAAAAGACTCCACCTCTTTTGGAGCAAAGCGTTCTTGTAAAAGTATTCCTAAAAACGGCAAATAGATTTGCGTGTTTGGTACAATAAATGGAATTCGAGCATTAATGAGCGATTCTCTTCGCTGACGAGTAATTGAAGGAAGAACCAAGACAACAGGCAGAGGTTCGATTGTTTGGAGTAAAGCGATATGCTTCTTAATTGCTTGAGTAGGATCAAAAATCCCTTTCGGATATAGGAAAATAACGGTAATACCATTATTAAAATTCATCCATTTCTAACTAAGTAATATAAGTCAAACTGCCTCTCCGCTTTGAAGTGGAGAGGCAACAGTAAGCTTACTTAAAAAACGTGTGGCGGAGCCAGCGTTGAGAAGCTACAGCACTTCCTTCCCTTGTGAGAGCACGAATCTCCTCCATCACATCGGGTGTGAGGCGTCGTTCAATCATTTGAAGGAATTCAACACTTTCGCGCAATGCTCCCTGGCCGTCTTCTCGGTATGGGTATTGGTCCATAGAGAGCCATCCGTTATATCCAGTCTCTTTCAACCAGAAGAGTAGCTCAACAAACCGAGGGAAGTGGACCGATCCAACGATCATATCGTCATCCCAGGAGCCATAGTTATCATTGAAGTGCATATGGAAGAGTTTCTTTCCATACTCTTGTAGAATTACGACTGCTTCAGCAACGTTCTCACCCGCTACGAAGGCGTGGCCAGTATCAATGGTGACTCCGACGTTATCCAGCTTAGTTTCTTTTGCAAGAAGTAGCGTATCAGAAGCTCGCGCCATGAAACTAAAGTTTCGCGGTTCTTTTGGCTTATACTCAAGAGCAAACTGTATGTCTGGGGAGGCTTTTGCTACGGTAATAATGTTTTCAAGAAGCCAACGGCGCTCTTGGACAAAGTCAGACTGTAGATGATAGTCATACCCATCTTGACCTGGCCACAAGTTAATAATTTTGCATCCGAGCTTTCTTGCCATTTCAACGCATTCAAAGGTGTAATCAAGTGCTTCTTGGCGTGTAGGTTCATCTTTTGCTGAGAGACTTCCGCGCCACCACTGCTTGCGGCTGAAGTGGTCAGGAATAATTGAAACACACGCTAAGTTATGTTTATCGAGCAGCTCTCCTACCTGGTCAACATTGTCGCTTGCTACATCCCATGTTCCAACGAGCTCGACTCCTGTTACTCCATCAATTTCAGCTGCTTGGCGAATGAGCGTTTCTTTTGGGAGCTCATCTTTGTACCCTGATGAAAGAAACCTATCACGGGTGTTTCCCAGGTTTCCTAAAATAATTGAATAGTTGCTCATGACAATACCTCCTTGTCAATTTCTATCCATAACACTGTCACGCACGACCAATGTCCCTTTGACTTGAATCGTGATTGGTTCCTTAGATCGTTTTGTTGAAAGCTTATCAACGAGGAGCTCGGTAGCAAGAGTTCCGATTAGCCGGTTAGGGACCTTAATCGTCGTTAATCGTGGTTCAGACATCGAGCTCATTGGTAAATTATCAAACCCAACAATTGAGATATCCTCTGGGATTCTAATCTTGTGTTCCTTGAGTGCTTTAATGACCCCTAGAGCAGCAACATCGTTGTAACAGAAAAATGCTTGGGGAAGAGTGGGGTTGGTTTGAAGGTACGCATTCATATCTTGATACGCTTCTTTGAACCCTGGTTTAATTCGAAGAAAGTAATCTTTGTTTACTGGAAGGTTTGCTCGCTCAAGACCAAGAGTGAAGCCTTGTTCGCGTAGTGATATATTTCCACTCAGAGTTGTACAGCTAATCATCCCTATTTCGCGGTGGCCATACTCAACCAAATGGGTAATAGCTTGGGTAAGAGCGTTTACGTTTGCCATATCAACAAAATCACAACGGGCTGTTTCAAATTGGGTGTCGATTACCACAAAGGTAAACGGCAAGGATTGAAGACTATTAACATCCTCTTCATCGAGTTCAGTTCCGAGAATGATAATCCCTTTAGGCTTCCGCGCTGAAAGAAGGTTTGTTAATGCCGAGACAGTAGTGAACGTATGATCGAGAATCTCAAAGGTGTAGCCTGCTTCTGTAACTGCCTCATTGATAGAGTCGATGTAGTCCATAATAAAACTGCTTTGATCGCGGTTAAGAATTAAGCCATGTTTATTCAGCCGAGCAAACATGATGAAGCCTTTGCTTGTTTGGGTAATGATTCGCTCCGAGGGGAGGCGATAGTTCATCTTCCGAGCGATTTCTAAAATCGTTGATCGGGTTTTGTCGCTTACTCCCTTATGCCCATTTAACGCAAGGGAAACGGTTGTTTTTGAGACTCCTGCCTCTTTTGCAATTTCTTTGATGCCCATAAATGAAGCATATGCCCCGAATGATTGCCTGTCAAATAGTTTAATAAAATTTTAGTTAAATAAGCCCATTTATCGATAAATCTTCTTAATAAGGTGGGGGAATAGCGAAAAATATAGTTTTAAAACCGAAAAATGGTACTAAGCTACTAAACAATTTTATCATAATTATTTTGACTTCCACTAGGTGGTGGGGTAGAGTATGGATACAGACTGTAAAAGGAGGAACACAGGATGAAAAGGTTACTCGTATTTCTTTTAATCGCCCTTTTTGCTGTTGGCTTAGTCTTTGCTGCTGGCGCGAAAGAGAAAAAGGCGGACGACTACGAGATCGTCGTCGTACCGAAAGACGCATCAAACCCATGGTTTGTGCGGATGAAGGTTGGTGTCGATGAGTATGCGAAAGAAACTGGTGTAAACGTGTATCAAAGAGGAACACCTCAAATTGACGCTACGTTACAAGCCCAGTTGGTTCAAGACTTAATCGCCCAAGGTGTTGATGCTATCTGTGTGGTTCCCGTAGACCTTGAGTCGATTGACCCAGTGCTTGCCCAAGCACGAAAAGCTGGAATCGTTGTTATCACTCACGAAGGTGCTGACCTTGAGAACGTTGATTACGATATTGAAGCATTTAGTAATGCTGGATACGGAGCGTTCATCATGGATAACCTTGCCGAAGCAATGGGTGAAGAAGGATTGTACACCACGATGGTTGCTTCCTTAACGAACGGATCCCACAACGAATGGGCCGATGCTGGTGTTGCTCACCAAAAGGCAACATATCCGAGAATGACCCTTCTTGAAGCTGAGAAGCGCGTTGAATCGTTTGACAACGGTGATATTGCCTATAACGCTGCAAAAGAGCTCTTTAAGAAGTATCCTAATCTCAAGGGTGTCATGGGAACATCCTCATACGACGCTCCCGGTGTTGCTCGAGCTATTGAAGAGTTAGGCCTTGTTGGTAAGGCATTTACCTCTGGAACTGGAATGCCGTTAGATAACGCCGAGCTTTTAAAGAGTGGTGTTGTTAAGTCGCTGACCCTCTGGGATCCGGCACTTGCTGGTAAAGCGATGATTTCCCTCGCTCGAAAAGTTCTCGCTGGTGATTCAATTGTTGGGCCAGTAAACCTCAATGTTGAAGGATACGAAGCATTACAATTTAAGGCGGGAAGTAAAACCGTCCTAGAAGGTGAAGGCTGGATCGTCATCAACGCAGATAACGTCTACGACTTCGGATTCTAAGAATATCTGCTTCGAGTGCTGTCCTGTCGAATATCCCTTCGGCAGGACAGTGTTGTGTTATACTATTGGTAAATGGCTAGTACCACCACGAGGTGAGAATCATGGCAGAGATATTACTAAAAGCCCAATCGATTTCCAAATCATTTGTCGGTGTCCAGGCACTAAAGGATGTGTCGTTCTCTATTAAACGAGGCGAGATTCATTGTCTTGCTGGCGAGAATGGCAGTGGTAAATCGACGCTTATTAAAGTGATTAGTGGGGTATACACCCCAGATTCTGGGCACATTGAGTTTGATGGGCACCAATATTCTAAGATTACTCCAATTGAAGCGATTAATCACGGAATTCAGGTAATCTATCAAGACTTCTCTATTTTTCCAAACCTTACCGTAATGGAGAACCTTGCCCTGAATACTGAGTTAGCAGCAAATCGACGCTTTGCAAATTGGAAGCGGATTCGACAAATTGCTGAAGAGGCTCTATCTAAAATTAATGTTAAAATTAATCTTGATGCGTATGTAGGCTCCCTTACCGTTGCTGAGAAACAAATTATTGCAATCAGTCGAGCCTTAATGTTTAATACCAAACTCATCATCATGGATGAGCCGACAACCGCCTTAACGAAGAAAGAAGTTAGAAACCTTTTCTCGATTATCCTCCAATTAAAGGAGCGAGGCATTGCTACTCTTTTTGTGAGTCACAAACTCAATGAAGTCTTTGAAATCTCTGAAAACTTCACAATCCTTCGAAGTGGGGAGCTTGTTGCAACAGGCTCAACGAAGGATTTAGACGATCGGAAGTTTTCATACTATATGACGGGCCGGACATTTGAACCCCGGAGGTTTATCCCTACAGATATTACTCCCAAACCAATCTTTGAAGCTGATCGAGTTGGAATCCCTGGTTCGTTTAGTGACGTTTCATTCTCCCTGCATGGTGGGCAAATTATCGGGATTACTGGTCTCTTAGACTCTGGGCGAACCGAATTAGCGCTTTCAATGTTTGGGATGAAACCCATTAAAGAAGGAGAGTATCGGGTTCATGGTAAAGCGGTAGCAGTGAAGAGTCCTAAGGATGCCATTGAACATCAGATTGGGTATGTGCCCGAAGATCGCCTTAGCGAAGGGCTCTTCTTATCCCAGCCAATCGGGGATAACATTGTTATCACTGAGTTAGATACCCTCACAAAGCGTTTTGGTGTCGTCGACCAGAAGAAGAGGGGTGATGAGGTCACACGCTGGGTCAAGAACCTAGCAATCGCCACCCCAAACCCTGACAACGCCTGTCAAACACTCTCAGGAGGAAACCAACAACGGGTTGTTTTGGCAAAGTGGCTAGCAAACAACCCACGGGTCTTAATTCTTAATGGCCCCACTGTTGGAGTTGATATTGGATCAAAACACGACATTCACACAATTCTCCAAGAGCTCGCTAAAGAGGGAATGGGGATTATCATCATCACCGATGACTTGCCCGAAGTCGTTGAGAACTGTTCAGAAATTCTTGTCATGAAGAGCGGTAAGATTGTTGCTACACTCGCAGCTGAAGAAGCTGATGAACAGAAGATTCTGTCATATATGCTGTAAGGAGGGAGATTGAATGAACGTTGATGGTCGGTCATTGCTTAAAAAACTTACTCGAAGAAATGAATTTTATGTCTTTCTCGTCCTCCTTGCTTTGTGTCTTTTGATTGAGATCCGCTCTGGTCAGTTTTTCTCACCAAATAACCTTGTTGATATCGCTTCAGCGATGATTGTTCCCGGACTGTTTGCAATAGGGGCATTTTTGGTCATTATCTCAGGTGGAATTGACGTTTCCTTTCCCGCTCTTGCGAGCTTAACGATGTACGCAACAACGAAAATGCTCCTTGATGCGAACTATCAGGGAGGGGCAACATTACCAATTGCTATTGCTCTTGTTATTGGGGCGCTCCTCGGAGCCTTTAATGGATTGTTCATAGGATATTTTAAACTTCCAACGTTAATCGTAACCCTCGGAACCTCAAGTGTTTTCAAAGGTCTGATGCAGGGGGCGCTAAACTCAAAACAATTGACGATTATTCCGCCGGGAATGAGGAAGTGGGGAACAACTGCCCTCTTTATTGCCCGAAACCCTGTCTCAGGCCTTACTAGTCGAATGTACATAACACTTATCGCCTTTCTTGTTGTCCTCGCCCTCGTCTTTGTAATGTTACGCTTTACGATGTTTGGTCGAGGAATCTACGCGATTGGTGGCTCGGAGGTAAGCGCCCACCGAGCGGGCTTTAACGTCATCCGAACGAAGGTAATCATGTACGTCTTAGTAGGTATGATAGCGAGCTTAGCGGGAATCATTCGAGCGAGCATGATGCAACAAGCCCACCCAACAAATATGCTCGGCATGGAGATGAATATCATCGCAGGAGTAGTTCTTGGAGGAACAGCGATAACTGGAGGGCGTGGTACCCTAACAGGGTGTATGCTCGGAACTCTCTTAATAGTCATTGTTGAAAACTCAATGATTCTTTTAGGAATTCCTACATCGTGGCGGAGCGTCTTTACTGGTGTGCTAATCATCGTTGGAACTGGCGTGAGTGCGTATCAGATGATTGTGATGAACCGGACCAAACGGGTTCGCCGACCAAAGAAGGGGGTTAAGGCATGACGAGTCCACGAACACTACAACAAGCTCAACGGCTCTATCGGAGTGATCGGCACATGTGGCGCCTCATTATCATGATAGTTGCTTGGATGATTTTCATGGCAATCACCCGCTTTAGAAAGTTCTACACGTTAATCAATTTCCAAACAATGGCTGCTCAATTCCCTGAATTTGGGTTGATGAGCCTTGGAATTATGCTGACGATGATTACTGGTGGAATTGACCTTTCAGTCGTAGGAACAGCAAACCTCACCTCAATTCTCATGGCATTCTTATTGATTAACCTCACTACAGCGAGTGGTGGTCTTCCTGTCTATGCAATTCCCCTTGTCTTTGTGTTGGCTCTTCTCTTAGGAGCTACGTTTGGCTTCTTTAATGGCATCCTCGTATCGAAGTTTCACATTCCTCCAATCCTTGCGACAATGGGAAGTGGTGAACTCTTCACAGGGATTTGTATGGCAATTACGAACGGAAATGCAATTAGTAAATTCTCTCGAACCTACGCCAATACCATTAACAACAGAATTTTTAGCCTTATTCCAGTTCAGTTGGTTATCTTCAGCATTATGGCAGTAATTATCTGGTTCTTATTGTCGAAGACCGCCTACGGTTCAAAGCTCTATCTCCTTGGTACGAGCGAAACCGTTGCACGATTTAGCGGCTTAAAAACCAACCGTCTCTTGATTAAAACCTACGTACTTTCTGGCATCTGTGCAGCGTTAGGCGGAATGATTATGCTAGCGAACTATAACTCCGCCCGAGCAGACTACGGAACAGTCTACACCCTCCAATGTGTACTTATCGTTGTTCTCGGTGGTGTAAATCCCGTTGGGGGAAGTGGGAAGATAAGCGGGGTAGTCTTGGCAATTATTCTTCTTCGAGTGTTAGAAACAGGTTTAAATCGCTTCCCAAAGATTAGTAGTTACTACATCTCCCTTATCTGGGGTGGTGTCTTGATTTTAGTCATGGTGCTCAACTACTTTACCGAGCATGCTAAAGTAAAAACAACCCAAGCAGGAGGTTCTCATGAGTAAGATTCGAGTTCTTTTAGCTGGTGAATCATGGATTACTGTTTCTGCCCACCACAAAGGTTTCGACCACTTTGCTGCAGGAATGTATGATAATGGGCAACGACATTTAGCTGTAGCGCTTACAAGCGACCCTTTCATTGAATATACCCATATGCCTGGTCATGAAGTTCCAGAGAGCTTTCCACTGACGATGGAGGAGTTGAAGCAGTGGGATGTTATCATCATCAGTGATCTTGGATCAAACTCCCTTCTTCTCTCCAATAGCGTCTTCCTTGAAGGTAAGCGTGAACCCAATCGACTACAGCTCCTTAAAGAATGGGCTGCCCAAGGTGGAGCTTTGATTATGTGTGGGGGCTACCTCTCTTTTGCGGGTTTCCAAGCAAGTGCAAAATACTTCCGTACTCCGATTGAAGAGGTTCTTCCCGTTGATATCTATCCCTTTGATGATCGAGTCGAGACTCCTGAAGGGGCTACTGTAGAAATTGTTGATCCTAACCACCCCGTGCTGAAAGGAATTACTGGCCCGTGGCCATACTTCTTAGGGTATCAGGAAGCTCTTTTAAAAGAAGGTGCCCACCTAATCGCTCAAAGTCAGTACGGCCATCCGCTTATTGCTGTCCATAATTATGGCAAAGGCAAGTCGCTGGTCTGGATGAGTGATATTGGTCCTCACTGGTGCCCCCTCGAATTTACTCAATGGGAAGGCTACGCAACGTTCTGGAAGAATGCCATTCATTATGTAGCCGGTCGTTAGCGCCGTTTCACAACCTTCGAAAGGAAGATATCCACCAGGCTCGGGTCAAGCTGTGTTTCCCTCATACTTTGAAGTGTTGAGGTGGCTATTTGTTTGGAGACGCGCTCATACGCTGCGTTTGGGCCGGTGAAGTTAGCCCACGTGTTTGCTACGGCTATGATGCGAGCAGAAATAGGGATTTCTTTGCCTTTAAGGCCACGGGGAAAGCCAAGACCATCATAGCGCTCATGGTGGTAGAGGATTGCTTCAGCAATGGGGGCGTACTCATCAACGGAGCGGAGGATGTTATACCCAATCTCGGGGTGGCGGCGAAGCTCAATGCTTTGGGCTTTCGATAACTGGGTAGTTCGCATTCGAAGAATCTCTTGAGCTACTGCAATCTTTCCTAAGTCGTGGAAAAGGGCCGCTTTTTCAATATGTTCTGCCTCATCACTACTTAATCCTGCAGCTAAGGCGAGGCTGGTGGCGTAGGTGGAGACTAAATCACTGTGGAGCTCGATTGTTGCTTCTTTTTGGTAGAGTTGCTCTAAGATTGAACTGATTACCTCACGCTTATAGGTGAGGTTTTCTTTGAGCTTATTTTGATACATATTATCTTCAGCGACCTTGAAGGTTGTATCAAAGCTCGTTTCGGTACTCCGTTGGGCGTGTCCAAAGGAAACACTGATGCGGATTCCTTCAACCATCTCGTTGGCAAGCGCCTTGTTCATTCGATCAACGATGATCTGGGCGTGCTCTGCATCGGTTCTTGGAAGGAGTAACACAAATTCATCACCCCCAACGCGGGCGATAATATCATCCTCTCGGCAGGAGCGCTTCATCACTGAAGCAACTTTCTTTAAGAGCTCATCCCCTGATTCATGGCCAAAGGCGTCGTTGGTAAGTTTTAAGCCATTCACATCAGCAAGAATAAGGGTAAGGGGGTGATACGGCTCCCCATCGACCTCTTGGCGAACGCGGTCATAGTACCGACGGTTATACACCATCGTTAACGGATCGGAGATCGAAAGACTCGCCATCTCCTGGGCTTTCGTTTTCTCCTCGGTCGCATCCCGGAAGACGATGACGATTCCATGCAGCTCGTCATCCTTGCCAATGATTGGGGAGGCACTATCGCTTATGTAGCGCTCCACCCCATCCCGGGCGACGAGGGTCACTTGATTGCCAATGGTAATTGGGCTGCGGGTCGTAAGGACGAGTTTTACAATATCTGGGGTGCGCTGCTTTCGGTTTGTTGGTAAAAGGGTAAAGACCTCATGAAGCGGCCTTCCGATCGCCTCTTCGGCTCGCCAGCCACAGAGCGACTCGGCAACGGTGTTCATGAATTGAATGACCCCTACTTCATCAGTTGAAATCATCCCATCGCCAACACTGAGCAGCGTTGTCTCAAGGAGCATCCGCTCATAGAGGAGTTGCTGTTCCAAATCCTTCTGGTTGGTGATGTCATCCATCAACATCGCCACATACCCTGCCTCAGGTTGGTACGATGAAACCCGGAAGAGTCGATTAAACTCGGGGTCTTTCGTCTCGTACTTCTCACTGACTCCTGTTCGACCAACGCGGAGGTTGAGGGCCATCAACTCCGTGCTGAGGGGTGGAATCATCGATGAAACTGGACGATTAATAATATCTGCGTTCGACATACCCGTAATGCGCTCATGGGCTTTGTTAGTACGAACAATCTTGTAATCGATTGGATTACCCGCCTCGTCATTAATCATCTCCAAGTAAGCAAAGCCTTGGTTCATTGAATCAAAGAGGTTCTGGAGGGCTTTTCGATTCTTTGCGAGGGCATCGAGGGTTGCGATGCGCTCGCTGATGTCGTTATAGAGGCCGACCATGAACAAAGGATTCCCCTCAGCGGTCCGAAGAATCACTTGACCGCGGGCGCTCATCGAGACGAGGTGCCCGTCGCGGTGAATCATCCTCATATCGTAGGAGAAGAATTCCGTTTTTCCTTCAAGATGCTCCCTAAGGCCTGCTGAAACACCAGAAAGGTCGTCGGGATAGATAATTGATTCAAGCTGGTCTTGAGTGAGGGTAGTAAGTTTAGTGGGGTCGTAGCCCAGGGCGAGGGCAAACTGCTCGTTTACCTCGATGCGATCATTGGAAATATCCCAACTGTAGGCGATTAAGTGTGAACCCTCGATCGTCGCCTGGAAGCGGTCGCGTTCGATGCGCAGCAGTCGCTGATCCTCCTCCTGTTCTTTTTGGTAGCGCTTCATATCTCTTAGGGAGACAAAGCCGCCAATAGAGACTAAGAGGATAATGAGACCAGGACTGAGGAAGGAGTTAACTTGGCCATAACCTTGCCATCTTGCTAGTTGCTGAAGGCTCTCATCGAGGGCCGCTTGTTCGTTCGCTTGAAGGATATCTAAGTGACCAGTTAACTCATTGGATGCTTCACGAGAGCGAATAATCATTGATTGAAACTGTTCGTCTTGGATGATGAGGGTCGGGTTATCTTCTAAGGTAGACCGGTAGTTTAAAAGAGGAGTAATTGTTCGGGTCATTAAGTTGCGATAGGTGTCTACGGCTTGCTGGAGGGGGAGGCGTTGTTCTGGCTTGGCTGAGAGTAGTTCTTCAACATCGCTAAAGAGTACTGAGAATCTATCTTTTAGGAGTTCAATTACATCAAGATAATTATCGGTTCCCGTAAGAAGATATCCGCGCTCAGCGAGGCGGATAGATTGGAATGTCGTGTAAATCGTCTGTAGCCTCGTAATGACATCGTACGTCTCTTGAATTTGAGTGGTTAGTGTTCCTACTTGGCGATTTACAGCATGGTCAATGAGGGTCGAGATTCCCAATGTTAGGATGACTATTCCCATCCCAATAATAAAGACTTTTACGAAGCGTGGTTGTTTCCTAATAAGAACCTCCTTCAATTAGTATACTCCTAATCAATGTGAATACAATAGATAATCTATTTCATTAAAACATAGACACGTGTCATACAAAGAAGGACCTAGTTGCTTTTTTTATTGATAATTGGTATCATTAGAGTATTGATATTACTTATAAGGAGTAAAAACCATGGACGAAATGAATGTTGTTGCTAGTTTACCGTTAATTGGTGATCCAGCTCCTGCGTTTCACGCAGTGACCACCCAAGGTGACATCAACTTCCCTGAAGATTACAAGGGTAAGTGGGTCATTCTCTTTAGTCATCCCGCCGACTTCACCCCTGTCTGTACCACTGAGTTTATGACCTTTGCATCCATGCACGAAGAGTTTAAAGCGATGAACACCGAGCTTGTTGGGCTCTCAATCGACTCGCTGTACGCCCACATCGCGTGGCTGAGAAAGGTGCAGGAGCTTGAGTGGAAGGGAATGAAGAACGTTGAGGTGAAGTTCCCCGTCATTGAAGACATCAAGATGAATGTCTCGCGCAAGTACGGTATGGTCCAAAGCCAGAGTGACACCCAGGCAGTCAGGGCCGTCTTCATCATCGACCCGAAGGGCGTCGTTCGAACGATCCTCTTCTACCCTGCCGCGATTGGGCGGAACTTTGATGAGATTAAACGAGCAGTTCAGGCGCTTCAGAAAGCTGATAAGGATGGCGTAGCCACCCCTGCCGATTGGCGCCCTGGTGATGATGTGATCATCCCAACCCCCGGTTCCTGCGGAACAGCAAAGGAGCGGATGGAGAGTCAGGACGAGGCAATGTACTGCCTCGACTGGTTCCTCTGTTTCAAGAAAGAATCATAACGGGTACGCACGTACGCAAAGTGAGGGAGCTTATCAACGAGCTCCCTCTTTGTGTGCGTGATAGAGAGTATTCGCAGTAATACACAAGAGAACAAACGCTCCACCGGTGAGGATATCCTTATGAGGAATCTCACCTAAGAAGATCCACACGTACAAGATTCCGAAGACGGTTTCTAGCGAAGTAATGAGCGCTGACTCAGCCCCACTGATATACCGAGCTCCCATGCTAATCAGCACTTGGGCAAAGGGAACAATAATAATTCCCACCGCCAAGAGCGGCAGGAGCGCCGAGGGGGGAACAGCAACCTTGCCCATTCCAAGAATCAAAGCGATAATCGCTCCAAAGAATCCCCCAGCCATTGAAACACCGACGCGGTTTACCCCATCGTGTTTGCGCAAGTACGCAAGGTTAATACCCATGAATAGTGGTGTTCCTAAGGTAATAAGGAGACCTCCGACATCGACGCTACCAAACTCCCGATGGAACATGTAGGTGATTCCTAAAATCGACCCGATCGCTGCGAGAATCGTCGCAAGGCCGGGCTTTTCTTTATAGACTAAGAACGCGTAAAGCGAACCAAAGAGCGGCGAGAG
>JBBADN010000011.1:0-17480 GCA_041656455.1 Sphaerochaeta sp.
AAGGATGTACAGCCCTCCGAGGGCTTTAACTTCTTCGTAATCGTTCTGCCACTGACTTCGTAATTGATCAAAGGCCTTTTGATACTCTTCGGCACTTGCTTCAGATCCGACAGCGGCGCGAACGCGGGCGTCTAACGAGCCACCGAGTTTAATGTCTGTTCCTCGTCCTGCCATGTTCGTCGCAATCGTCACTGCTCCTTTCGAGCCGGCGTTCTCAATGATGAGCGCCTCTCGGGCGTGGTTCTTTGCGTTGAGAACTTCGTGGCGAACTCCCATTCGCTTTAAGAGGGTAGAGAGGAGTTCACTCTTTTCAATGGAAATCGTACCAACGAGAATCGGCTGACCAGTTTTATGGACCCGGGCAATCTCTTCACAAATCGCCTGGAGTTTAAATTGCTCGTTGTAGAAGACTAAGTCCGGGTGGTCGATTCGGGCGACGGGGCGGTTGGTGGGGATGACAACGACATCAAGGTTGTAGATCTTTAAGAACTCAGGTGCCTCAGTGTCGGCAGTTCCTGTCATACCGCTGATCTTATCGTACATTCTGAAGAAATTCTGGAAGGTGATCGTGGCGAGAGTTTTGTTTTGCCCAAGGACTTTAATGCGTTCTTTCGCTTCAATCGCTTGGTGAAGGCCTTCGCTGTAGCGGCGCCCGTGGAGGACACGGCCGGTGAATTCATCGACGATTTGCACTTGCCCATCAACAACGACGTAATCGACATCATCGTGGTAGAGGCGAAGAGCTCTTACCGCTTGGGTGACGTAGTGGACGTACTCAAAGTTTTGCCCATCGTAAATTGAGCCTTCAATCACCTTGTGGGTATTTAGAAGCTCTTCGATGTGAATCAACCCTTGGTTGGTGAATGTAACGCGCTTTTGTTTTTCATCGAGCTTGTAGTCGCCTTTTTCATCAAACGCGGGGGCATTACGATCAAAGCGGGCGAGGGGGTCGAGTTCGTAGTAATCACCGGTAGCGGGGTCTTTCTCACACTCAACGAGATAGGAGGCGATCTTATTCGCCCCAAGGACTTGAGCTGAGTCATCCTCACTTTGACCACTGATGATCAGTGGAGTTCGCGCCTCATCGATGAGGATTGAGTCAATTTCGTCGATAATTGCAAAGTGGTGGAGGGGCTGGATCTTCTCCTCTTGCGCCCATTTCATATTATCGCGCAGGTAGTCAAAGCCAAACTCATTGTTTGTTCCGTAGGTGATGTCTTTCGCGTATGCACTGCGCTTCGCCTCGTTATCCATATTAGAGAGGATGACTCCAACATCGAGACCTAAGAAGCGGTAGACTGGGCCCATCCACGACGCGTCGCGTTCGGCTAAGTAATCGTTCACGGTGACGATGTGAACCCCTTTGCCTTCTAGGGCGTTGAGGTACGCTGCAGGTACACAGGTAAGGGTCTTTCCTTCACCGGTTTTCATCTCAAGAATCTTGCCTTGATGGAGGACCGCTGCTCCCATGATCTGTACGTCGTAGTGGCGCTCACCAAGAACTCGCAGGGCCGCTTCACGGGCGAGGGCAAACGCTTTGGGAAGGAGGTCGGCTAACGAAGAGCCATTTGAGAGCGCTGCTTTGAGCGCTTGGGTCTCTATGGGAAATTGATCATCCTCAAGACTCTTGGCCCAACTCTCAAGTTCATTTACCGCTGTAACGATTGGTTCGAGTGCTCTTAAATCTTTCTCTTGCTTAGTCCCAAAGAGGGTAGATAACAATGAACGCGCCATACAATTCCTTCCTTGCTACAGAGTATACTCATTCTCGTCTTTGTCGAATAGAGAAAAAGAAAGATTGGGACAAATATACCCATAAGGGTCATATTGATACGAATCTGAGTGTACGAAATCGATGAATAGTGGTATCCTATGTTCATGGTAGTGTGTTTCACAGGAGGAGGAACCCTTGGCCACGTCTATCCTGCCTTAGCGGTTCACCAAGAGCTTACAAAAGAGGCGGAGTATGAGGGCTTTTGGATTGGACGAACAGAAGAGCAGGCGGTGATTCAAGACGCCGGCTTGAAGTGTTACGTCATCCCCACTGGAAAGCTTCGCCGCTACTTCTCCCTCAGGACAATTGGTGATTTCTTTCACGTCATTCGGGGGATCTTCGCCTCCTACCGAATTTTAAAGAAGACAAAACCTGATGTGTTGTTCAGTAAAGGGGGCTTTGTCTCCGTCCCCCCCGTTTTTGCTGCCCACCTTTTAAAGATTCCAATTATCAGCCATGAAAGTGATATTACCCCTGGCCTGGCAACGCGGATAAACAGTCGCTTCTCTAGCCGCATTTGTGTGCCGTATCCCACCGGCTTTGACCACCTTGGAAAAGAGAAGCTGGTAGTTACCGGTAATCCGGTCCGGCGCGAATTGGTTGAAGCGGCGAAGAATCCTCCAGTGAAAGAATCAAAACAGCTGAACATCCTCGTCCTTGGCGGCTCCTCTGGTAGTGGAGCACTGAACACCCTCATCGCCCAAACAATTGATGAGCTCACTCAATGGGCGACGGTTATTCATCAAGTTGGACGATCACAAGAGCTAATTGCCGCCCAAGAGCGCTACACCCCCCTTGCATACATCGACTCACACCTCGCTGACTATCTGCACAACGCTGATTTAGTGATCACCCGCAGTGGCGCTGGAATCTTGGAGGAGTTAAAGCTCTTTGGCAAGGCGGCACTGCTTCTGCCCCTTGGCCGATTGACGAGCCGGGGCGAGCAAGAAGCAAACGCTCGCTACCTAGCAGAAGTGGGCGCAGCAGTGGTACTCTATGAACCAGTAACGAGTGATGAATTTGTCGCAACGGTGCGTAAGATTCTTAGTGATGCACAGTGGCGAAAGGATTTAGGGTTGGCGCTGGGCGCCCAAAGCAATGCTCACGCAGCAGCGACTATTAGTGCACTCATTATCGAATGGAGGAAATGAGTATGGGTTTTACATTCACCCTTTTTGGCTTGGTCTTTAACATCGTAGACATCATCGCCTTCGCGTTACTGATCATAGGCGGCATCACCGCGGCAGTCGTCGGCTTCGCCCAAACGTTTTCTCGCCGTGGTGGGTATGTGATTGGGTTTTTTACCGCCCTCTTTCTTAATCGGTGGGCGACTCCAATCCTCCAAGAGAAATTAGGCCTTGGTGATTTGCTTTCTAGCCTCATCGCCTTTGTTATCCTCTTTGTGATCGGCTACGCCTTAGTTCGAATCGTTGGTTCGATGCTGGAGACAGCCCTTGAAGCGGTTGGCCTTGGTGGAATGAACGCCTTCTTGGGCTTCATCTGGGGGGTAGGGGAGATGATCATCGTCTTAGCGTTTATCCTCTATTTCCTCAATTCAATTAACGTGGGAGAAATTCAGCCGTACCTTGATGGTAGTCAGTTTGTTCAACATTTCGTTCTGCGTTTTATGCCAGAGACGATGAGCAAAATTAGCGAGACGATTCGATAGCGTATGATTACTTCCCTTGCTTCCTATCAACCGCAGATCATCACACTACTGAACGACCAGATCCGTGATCACACCTTTAGCCAAGTCGTCCTCTTTGGCGGAGAGCGCTATACTTTAAGGATGTCCACCGCCGTAGAAGTTGCCCGTGTCCTTGGGTGCATGGAACACGGTGAGGAGGGGTGCTCGTGTTCTCGCTGCACTCAATTTGCCACCCTGACGTACTCGGACCTTCTCATCGTCTCCCAGCGTGATCACAAAGTGCGCATTGAGGCGGCATTGCACGCGTTTGAGAAAGATCCCAATGGGAGGTGGCGCACTCGCTTGATTCAAACGATTCGAATCCTCCTTGTAAGCTTCCACCCCGTTTTAATGGAGGAAGCGGGCCCTACCCTGGTAAATACAGCAGCGCGCGCTGGTGGGGCGAATGACCTTCTCTACTCGCTCAGCAGTGAAGATCACCTCGATGAGAAAGAAGCCCGAACGTACGCCGAGAATCTGCGCAAGGCATTAAAAGAGCTATACAGTGCCCTTCCAAAGTCTACGACGGTGACAATTAACCAAGTACGCTCGATCGACCGGTGGGTCCATCAAACGAATATCGCCAATCAACTGCGTTTTGTCATCTTAGAAGGGATTGAGCAAACAAACGCTTCAGCGCGAAACGCCCTGTTAAAGCTTTTTGAAGAGCCGCCACAAGGGGTGTTCTTCATCCTCATCAGTGAACACCCATCGCGCATCATGCAGACGATTCTTTCGCGAGTCCGGCGCTATAGCTTTGCTCCGCTTTCTTTTGAGGCTCAACAGCGAATGATTGCTGAGTATGGCGAGCATGGGTATGCTAATCTTGCCTCTTTTTACCTCATTCAAAGTGGGATCAATCTTGAGGTGAGCAAAGAAATCGTTATGCGGCTCATTACCTCCCTGGCAACAAAAAAACCCCTCGATTCACGCAGTGTCGCTGAGATTACTGAAGCGATTGATAAGAGTGGCTCTTTTGAGTACGTCTTAACAACGCTCAGTGAGGAGATCGCCTGTCAGAATTTTTCTGCCTCGTACATCCAAAAAGCAATCGACCTCATTAACCACACCCATAGTACCACCGTACTCTACAACCAAAATCAGCGCTTTGCCGCCGAAGCGCTCTACTATCGATTATTGGAGGAGCGATGAAGAATTTTGTTCGCCGAGCGATTGAGAAGATCGATCAGCTCGATTCCGATCAAATTGTTGAAATCCTCGAAAGCCAAAGCCGCGAGATGGAGATCCTCGAGGCGATGTTAGAATCGATCGACGATGGAGTCATCCTCGCCGATTCGAATCTCACGATTCTCTACGCCAACAGCGTTGTTCCTACGTTGGTGCCAATGATCCGCCTCAAGAACTACGAAGGCCTCGGCCTCTTTGATGTTCTCCGGGACGCTCACGTTCGAGGCTTTCTTACCTCAACGGTCGATGGGAAGGAAGTTGAAGAGGATGAGTTCACCTTCCAAAAAGGGGAGCAACTGCAGACGATTAAAATTACCGTCCACCCCTTTAAAGATCCTAATACAACGGGCAAGGACGCCTTTGTCATTCGCTTCAGTGACGTCACTGAGCACAACCGCGCCGAGGCACGCCTGAGGCGAAGTGAAAGCCTCGCTTCGATGACGACGATGGCCGCCGGTGTTGCCCACGAAATAAAAAACCCTTTAGCGGCGATGGGGATTCACCTTCAGCTCTTGAAGAAAGCGTATGAACGCAACGAGACGTTAACCTACGAGGACGCTCAGCGTTACATCGATGTCTTAGATGAAGAGATTGCCCGCCTCAATGCAATCGTCGTTGATTTCCTCTTTGCGGTTCGCCCGATGGATGTTAAGCCCCGTCCTGGACGAATCACAACCGTGTTAGACCACGTCTGTGACTTTGTAGAACCGGAGCTCACCGAAGAACACATCACCCTAAAGCGAACGTATCCAGCAACACTACCGCGCTTGATGATCGACGAGAACGTCATCAAACAGGCGCTTCTAAACGTTATTAAAAACGCAATGAACGCAATTAAGGGAGCGGGAGTGATCACCGTTGGGGCGAAGATCGACTCTAACACTGTTGTTATTTCGATTAAAGATAGTGGGATTGGGATCGCCCCTGAGGCGCTTTCGAAGATTTTTGAGCCGTACTACACGACAAAATCGACGGGAACTGGCCTCGGACTCACCGTCGTATATAAAATTATGAAGGAACATAAAGGGGATATCCAAGTCCTCTCAAAGCCCAACGTGGGAACGACAGTTCGCCTTATTTTACCGATTCCCTCTGGTGAACACTTAGCCTTAGAAGAATTCCAGCCATTGGAGGTGCGTGATGAAGCGTAATATCCTTGTTGTTGATGATGAGAAGAATATCCGTTCAGGCTTAGCCCTAGCCCTTGAGATGGAGGGGTATACGACCTTTACCGCCGAGGATGGCCAAGAAGCGTGGAATTTGATCAACAAACAAGGCGTTGATTTGGTAATCACCGACCTTCGGATGCCGAGGATGGGGGGGAATGAATTACTCAATCGCATCACTTCCAGTTACCCCAATCTACCAGTTATCGTCTTAACCGGCCACGGGACGGTGGAGAACGCTGTTGAAGCGATGCGCAAAGGAGCGATCGACTTTTTCACGAAACCGGTGAACCTCGATCGGTTAACCCTCGTAGTACAAAAGGCGCTTTCAACGCACGACTTAGCGCGGGAGCATGAAGAGTTAAAAGCAGAAGTTGCTCAATTAAAGAAACGCAACCAATTTGAACACATCATTGGTAAAAGCCAGAAGATGGTGACGCTGATGGAGACGGTGAGCCAAGTCGCTCCGACGAAAGCGAGTGTCCGTATCACTGGCGAAAGCGGGGTAGGTAAGGAGCTCGTCGCTGATGCAATTCACGAACTCAGCACCCGCTCAAGCGGCCCCTTTATTAAAGTCCACTGCGCTGCCCTGACATCAACGCTCTTAGAGAGTGAGCTCTTTGGGCACGAGAAAGGCTCGTTTACTGGGGCCGTGGCGCAGAAGCGGGGGCGCTTTGAACTCGCCGATGGAGGAACGATTTTCCTCGATGAGATTGGGGAGATTGACCTTCCAACGCAGGTAAAACTTCTTCGGGTTCTTCAGGAGCGCACCTTTGAGCGCGTTGGAGGTGAAAGCACGATTACCGTTGATGTACGAATCGTCTGCGCAACAAACCGCGATTTACTACAGGAAGTCCAAGCGGGTAATTTCCGTGAAGACCTCTACTACCGTCTTAATGTGGTGAATTTACTCGTTCCGCCGCTGCGGGAGCGCAAAGAGGATATTCCACTTTTGATGACGAGCTTTCTTGCCCAGTATAAAGAGGAGAATAACCGCCCAATTGAAGGCTTCAGTGCCCAGGCGAAGCGGGCGCTACTCTCCTACGATTGGCCCGGGAATATTCGTGAGCTCCGAAACAGCATCGAATCAGCGGTTGTCTTAGCCCGGACCTCCGTTATTGAGCTTGAGGACCTTCCTCCGCAAGTTTCCTTAGCCCAAAGCTCCTCCTCAGTCTCCCTATCGGTGGGAGTTACGTTAGCGGAGGCGGAGAAACACTTAATTATTGCAACATTAGAGCTTGAAGGGGGAAATAAGACCAAAGCCGCTCAAACCCTCGGTATTGGCCGAAAGACCCTTCATCGCAAACTTCAGGAATACCACATTGACGAAAAATGATATTGAGGCGATTTTTGACGCTGGTGGATTATTAGAAGAACACTTCCCCCTCTTTGAGTATCGAGAGGGGCAGCTTCTGATGGCGGAGCTCGTTCGCCAAAGCTTTGAAGAGGACGCCATTGCGGCAATTGAGGCGGGGACGGGAATCGGTAAATCCTTCGCCTACGTCGCAGTGGCTCTCTACAACGCCCTCCAAAACCCCGATGAGCGGACCGTTATCGCAACAAGTACGATTAACCTTCAGCGCCAGCTCATTGAAAAGGATATTCCCGCCCTCTTTGCCGCCCTCGGGAAAGAGTGTACTGTCGCCCTCGCAGTAGGGCGGGCAAACTACGTCTGTATTCAACGCTACGTCCAAGTCAAAGAAGCAGCGGCCCTACTCGCCCAAGACCCAACGAGTGAACTCTACCAAGTAGGGCAGTGGCTTCAAACAACAAAAACTGGTCTCTTCGCTGAGTATCCAAACCACCTCTCGGCGGAGTTGCGCAACGAGATCGCCTGTGATGCTGATCTGTGTAACCCCCAGACGTGTCCGTACTTTCATGAATGCTTCTACTTTAAAGCCCGCGCCCAGTGGACGAAGGCACAGATTATCGTCACTAACCACCACCTTCTCTTCAGTGACGCGCGTTCGCGCCTAGAGAGTGACCTTGGTTATGATCAGGAGCACATCCTTCCATCCTTTAACCACCTCATTATCGATGAAGCACACAACATTGAAGCAAACGCCACTGAGTTCTTCACCGAGCTCTACTCATCGCGGTGGATCCACCAGCAAACCTCCCGCATTCAGCGCTCTAGTCGCTACACCCCCAACTCCCTCTTAGAGCAGATCGCCCCATACTCAACAGATCCATTAGGAGCAGATGGAATTATTGAAGAGCTGGCAAGTTTAAACGCTGAAGTTGAGGCGCTTGATCAATACCTCTTAGGGGTCTTTGCGAAGAACCACTACCAACCGGTGTTAGTCACCCTCGAGCACCAAGAGCGGCTTGAGAGCTTTAAAACCCTCGCCGTTGAAGTGGCGAAGAAGTGTCGATCGTTAAGTAAGAAGATCTTTGACTTCGCCCAAAAGAGTAGCGTTCCCGAGGAGCTGGAAAGCCGCCTTAACGAACTCATTGTTCGCTCAAATCGAATTGATTCTCTTGGGGAGGTCCTCGCCCTCTTCACCGATTACGCCACGTGGGGTGAGGATGTTCACTGGTTTAACTCCGAGCGATTTCGTAGTGACATCTCCGTTGAAGTACGAATCACCCCCCTTAGTGTTGCCCCCTTGATGGTCGAAGCACTCTTTTCTAAGCTCCAGAGCGTGGTCGCTACCTCAGCGACGCTCGATTTACACGATGATTTTGAATTCTGGGCGAAGCGGGTGGGGCTGCCGTACACCTCAGACCGTCCGTTCCTTAAAGGGACGTTTGCCTCCCCGTTTGAGTATAAGACTAACCTCTTACTCATCACCCCAGAGGACGCCCCTCTACCAGCAAAGGAGATCGAAGAGGATTACCTTTCGTATATGAGCCAAACAATCTTGGAGGCAACTTTAGCAAGTGGTGGGGGAGCGCTCGTTCTTTTTACCAGTTACGCCCTCTTAAAAGAAGTTCATGCTCGGCTCGTTGAGCACTACGAAAAGGCTGATCTTCTTCTCCTCGCCCAAGGGGAGCTCGATCGCCACACCTTGCTGCGAACCTTTGTTGCTGAGCGCGATTCAGTTCTATTTGCCACTTCCTCCTTCTGGGAGGGAGTTGACGCCCCCGGTGATACATTGCGCTTAGTTGTGATCACAAAGCTGCCCTTTGCGGTTCCTTCGGATCCCGTCTTCAAAGCGCGGTGTGATGCGATTGATGCTGCCGGTGGTAGTGGGTTCTTTGAGCTTTCATTGAAGAATGCGACGATGAAGCTTAAGCAAGGCTTTGGTCGCCTCATTCGCTCTTCCAGTGATCGTGGGGTCGTCTTGATCCTCGACTCCCGAGTTGTCCAGCGCCAATACGGCCAATTCATGCTGCACAGCCTTCCCGAGTCGTTTCACCAAGCAGGCCCATCGAGCTCAATATCCCAGAAGATTGAAAGTTTTCTCTTTCCGTAAGAAGAAAAAAATAAGGCTCCCACTGGGAGCCTGAAGTGAAGAGATTACCTTCTTACTCAATAATAGCAAGAATGTCCTTCATCGAGAGGATTAAGTACTCTTCTCCGTCACTCTTCACACTGGTGCCGGCGTACTTGTCGTGCATGACGCGATCGCCTTCTTTGACACTCATCTTCACTTTCTCTGTTCCTTCGCCAACGGCGATAACAGTCCCAATCTGCGTCTTTTCCTGGGCAGTCTGTGGGATGAAGATTCCACTTGCAGTCTTTTCTTGAACCTCTTCAATCTTAACCAATACTCGATCAGCTAATGGCTTAATGGTCATTCGTATTTCCTCCAACAATCAATTTCACATAATAGCGATTCACTCGCCTTGCATACTATAATAAAAACCCTTCCAACAGGCAAGCAACACCCATTTGAAGCGAAACGCCTATATATTCCTCATAGGTAGCAGGAGCTACCCCTAACGGAAAGCGATTGTTCGACTCCAGATCGAGAGATTCTGGGGGATTCGATCCTCCAAGACTAAGTTGAGGAGGTAACGCTAATGACGCTATTTGAAGTCTTAATGATTGCTTTAGAGTTATTACGGCTAATTTTGGAAACTATTCCGAAGTATCGTAAAAAGAAATAATCGCCCAAACGTTTGATAGACAGCGGGCGATTATTGCAAGCTGGAGTCAACAACCGTTATCGGGTGCTCCTTTCATAAGTATAGCAAGCTAATCTAGGTTGTCAATCTTCCCATCAACTCGAGATAAGAACAACTTCCCATCAACTCGAGATAAGAACACGTAATCAACACAAACTTGCCTCTTTAGAAATGTGTGAGTATATTCCCCGTATGGATGAAGAGCAGCGCATACAAGTAAAGAAACCCGACCCATTTCCAGGCGTTGATGCACCTAAAGAGGAGATTGGGTGTTACTTCTATAAACTTGCTCAACTCTTTGCTGATGGGAAGAATTTAGAGCGGAGTATTAACTGCTTTATAGAGGCGTTCTTGATCCGTGGGATGGAGGAACGCTTTAAAGGGGAGAAAGAGTGGCTTGAGTTCTTCAGCACTCAGTTTACCCTCTACCTATTAGGAAAGAATCGCCTTTTCTGCTCCCTCAGTGAAGGGGATATGATTCATGATATGCTCCGAATGGAGTATGAAGAGCTGATCGAAGAGCTGCGGATGAGTGAATTGCCGTTCCATATGGAGCATATTGGCCAATGGTTTGCCGCCTTAGAGCTCGATTTCCCGTGGAATCCCCCTCAAGTGGGTCAAAAGTGCTCGTTTGGGTAGAATCCCCAAGTATGGTGGTCATTTTGACCCTATTTCCTGTGAATTTTCACCATTCATCATTCACTTTAAACGGCTGTTTAAATCATAGGCCTAACTAATTATATACAAAATAAGTAGATATCACAATTATAATAAAAGTTGGCACGTCAGTTGCAGTACAACAAGCATAGGGAGAATGCATATGAGTACGAACCGACGAATGCTGAAAAATGATGGAACGAGTTTCGGATATGATGAATCAAACATCCTTTCCATGTATCTGAAAGAGATTAACCGCATCCCCCTTTTAACAGAAGAAGAGGAATTAGAGTTGGCAAATCGCGCTAAAGAAGGCGATGAGTTTGCCCGTAAGCGGATGATCGAAGCGAACCTTCGCTTTGTAGTGAACGTTTCAAAGAAGTATCAAAACCAAGGACTCGCCTTAAGTGATTTGATCAACGAGGGGAATATCGGCTTGATGACCGCCTTGGATAAGTTTGATCCCGACAAAGGCTATCGTTTTATTAGCTACGCCGTCTGGTGGATTCGCCAGAGCGTGATGAAAGCGATTAATGAGAAGAGTAGGGCAGTTCGACTTCCCTTAAACCGAACCAATGAACTTTTGCAGATTAAGAAAGCAGAGCGGTCGTTGATGAAAGAGCTCAACACCGAAGAGCCGAGTGTTGAGGAGATTGGCGAGCTTACCGGCTTTGATCCCGAGCTCGTAAAAGAGCTCCTTGCAATTAGCCGCGAGTTAGTGAGTTTAGATGCCCCAGTCGTTGGCGATGGTTCTTCGTTAAGCTCCATTGGCGATTTCATTGAAGATGATTCAACAAGCCCGGAGGATTCTCTAATTGATCACTCCCTCACTGAGGACATTCAGCGGATTTTAGAATCCACCCTCAATGAACGGGAGCAGGAGATCATTGAGCTTCGCTTTGGGCTTAATGGTCGCTTCCCAATGTCCCTTAAGGAGATTGGCGAGTTGTATAACTTAACGAAAGAGCGGATTCGCCAGATTGAGAAAAAGGCGCTCGATCGGCTGAAGATGCCGGAAGTGAGTAAGTACGTCGAAGCGTACATCGCCTAATCGTGAAATTGCAAATAATGCGGCACCCGCTTGGGTGCCGTTCTTCGTCTTAGGGCTTCGCTCTGAAATATCCCATTGAATAGGAGATGCTCATCGCACACCGAGTTACCAGAGGTGCCATCATTTCTGGGGTGAGATCGGGGCGGTTGGCTAAGAGCCAACTCGTCGAGACTGCAGCGATCACTTGGCCGCGGTAGTCGTAGATTGGAGCAGAGACACAGTTTACTGCCGGTTCAGCTTCCTGATCATCAACCGCCCAGCCGCGGGCTTTACACACTCGAATATCCACTAAGAGATCCTCAATCGTTTCGTGGGTGTTTGGCCCAAACTTTTGAAAGGTAAGATCGGAGAGAAGCTGGCGAATTTCATCTTCTTCAAGGCCCATTAATAACGCTTTACCTAAACTGGTGGAGTAGAGGTTTTTACGCTGGCCGATAATCTCATATTTTCTCAGGCTGTTGATCTGTTCTTTGCTATCGATGTACACCATCATATTGCCTTGGCGAATGCCTAAGAAGACGGTGTTTCCCGTCGCTGCTGATAACTCAGCGAGGTGAGGGGAGGATTCGGTTTTCAGTTCGAGGTTGTTGAGGTAGTTGGCGCACATTGAAATAAACCCTGGCCCGAGTTGATATCGTCCTGTCTCCTCGTTCTTTCGAACATATTCACGGGCGAGGAGGACGCCAAGAAGGCGGTGTACCGTTGATTTAGGTAAGACTAAGTCGTCGGTAATCATCGCAAGGGTTCGACCCTCTTGGTAGTTGCCGAGGAGTTCGAGGATATCAAAGGTCCGATCCAGTGATTGAACTTTCGTTTCTTTTGCCACAGGAGCCTCCATGTCTCGCACTCTATTTCAATTCAATTGCCTTGACAAGAGTAATAGGTTTAATATAATGGAAGTGTGTTCCATAATGTGGAACAGGAAAACATGTTTGTTCACAAATCTTACGGATAAAAGGAGTGTACTCAATGGATATTCGTTATTCAACGGGCAAAGAGGCGTTTAAACGCATGACGACGGACGAGCTTCGCAAGGAGTTTTTAATTCAGAACATATTTAAAGCGGATGACGTAACTGGGGTGTATTCGCACATCGACCGAATTGTCACCTTAGGCGCGATGCCAGTTAAGGAAAAAATTAACCTTTCAAAGAACATCGATCCGATGAAAGATTTCGGCGTTGATTACTTCCTTGAGCGGCGCGAGCTTGGCATGATCAACATCGGTGGTGATGGCGTTGTAGAGGCGGATGGGGTAGTCTACGACCTCGTTCACTACGATGGGCTCTACCTCCCTAAAGAGACGAAAGAAGTTCTCTTTTCCAGTAAAGATCCCAAGAACCCTGCTAAGTTTTACATGAGCTCAACACCCGCTCACCACGCGTTTGTAGCAAAGCACATCGTCTTCGCTAATGCAAAACACGTTCCTGCCGGAAGCGCTGAAGATTCCAACAACCGAACGATTCACCAATACATCCACCCCGACGTCTTAGATACGTGTCAGCTCTCGATGGGCTTAACGGAGCTTGAAAGTGGCAGTGTGTGGAACACGATGCCCGCCCACTCCCACGAGCGGAGAATGGAAGTGTACTTCTACTTTGAGATTAAAAGTGATCAGACACTCTTCCACATCTTTGGTGAACCGACTGAGACGCGCCACATCGCCGTGCACAATGAAGAAGCGGTTCTTAACCCCTCGTGGTCAATTCACAGTGGGGTGGGAACGAGTAACTATACGTTTATCTGGTCGATGGCCGGGGAAAACCGAACCTACACCGATATGGATTGGGTAGCAACAGAAGATTTGAGGTAAGAAGATGAATTTTTTACAAGATCAATTCTCCCTAGAAGGGAAAGTTGCGTGGGTGACAGGGGCGAGCTACGGCATTGGCTTAGCCATCGCTCTTGCCTACGCCGAGGCGGGGGCGAAGGTCGCCTTTAACGATATCAACCAAGAGCTCGTCGATAAAGGCCTCGCTGCATATGCCGAAGCGGGTTTTGAGGCGAAAGGGTACGTCTGTGATGTAACCGATGAAGAAGCCGTCCAACGCACTGCAAAACAAATTGAAGAAGAACTCGGAGCAGTCGATATTCTTGTCAACAACGCGGGAATTATCCGCCGCACCCCGATGCACGAGATGGACATCAAAGATTGGCGGTTGGTAATCGACATTGATTTAACTGCCCCGTTCATTGTTGCTAAGGCAGTTCTGCCATCGATGATGAAACGCAACAGCGGAAAGATCATCAATATCTGTTCGATGATGAGTGAACTTGGCCGCGAGACGGTGGCTGCCTACGCTGCTGCAAAAGGCGGACTGAAGATGTTAACCCGCAACATCGCCAGTGAGTACGGCAAGTACAACATTCAGTGTAATGGAATTGGACCTGGGTATATTGCAACTCCTCAGACCGCTCCACTACGAGAGACTCAGGCGGATGGTTCGCGCCACCCCTTCGACTCCTTTATTATTGCCAAGACTCCCGCTGAGCGATGGGGTACGCCCGAGGACCTCAAAGGCCCTGCGCTCTTCCTCGCCTCAAAGAGCAGTGACTTCGTCAATGGTCACGTCCTCTACGTAGATGGAGGAATTCTTGCCTACATCGGTAAACAGCCGTAAGAGCGAAATGCCAAAGAATGGGAAGGGGAGGGTAAGAGCTTCCCTTCTTTCTTTTTTTGAACCATTGTTTTAATTTTTTTGATTCCAAGTGGTTTAGGAACAAGAAATTGGCTCCTGAGTCGATTGACAGTATCCATTTGAATCGCTAGGATTGGTTCGTTATCAATTTGCACTATTTTAGAGGAGTCATGCATGACGAATAAGAAAAAAAAGTATGTCTATTTCTTTGGCTCTGGAAAGGTTGAAGGAACCGCTGAGATGAAAAACCTACTCGGTGGTAAGGGTGCGAACCTCGCCGATATGATTTCAATCGGCCTTCCTGTCCCTCCAGGCTTTACGATTAGCACTGAAGCGTGCGCGTATTATTCTGCCAACGATGGGGCATACCCTGATGGTCTTCGCGAAGAAGTCCTTGAACATTTGGCTACCTTAGAAGAGATGATGGGCGCAAAGCTCGGTGATGACACCAACCCCCTGTTGGTCTCCGTCCGTAGTGGGGCCGCCTCCTCGATGCCCGGAATGATGGACACGATTCTTAACCTTGGCTTAAACCCCACGAGCGTCCAAGCCTTAATCGCTAAGACGGGTAACGAACGCTTTGCTTGGGATAGCTACCGCCGCTTTATGCAGATGTTTGGCGACGTTGTCATGGAAGTTCCCCACGCCCTCTTCGAAGGTGCCCTTCAAGACGTAAAAGATGAAAAGGGTGTTGAGCTCGACACCGACCTCGATAGTGTTGATTTGCAGGAAGTGATCAAGCGCTATCAGCAGATCTACCACGACAGTGTCGGAACGGATTTCCCCTACGATCCTGTTGAGCAGCTCTTCCTCTCCATCAACGCAGTCTTCAAGTCCTGGAATAACGAGCGGGCGATTAAGTACCGCCAGATGAATGACATCCGCGGCCTGCTTGGTACCGCTGTTAACATTCAGTCGATGGTCTTTGGAAACATGGGTGATACCAGTGGTACTGGTGTAGCCTTTACCCGTGACCCCTCTACTGGAGAAAACCACTTCTACGGCGAGTACTTAATGAACGCCCAGGGTGAGGACGTTGTTGCTGGAATTCGAACTCCCGAACCTGTGGAAACGATGGAGAAGGTCAACGCCAAAGCGTATAAGCAATTAATTGACATTCGCCACATTCTTGAGAAGCACTACCGCGATATGCAGGACTTAGAGTTCACGATCCAAGAAGGAAAGCTCTACATCCTCCAAACTCGCAGTGGAAAGCGCACCGTCTTTAGCTGGCTCCGCAGCCAAGTCGAGATGGTTGAAGAAGGCTTAATCACCAAAGAAGAGGCAGTCAGCCGCGTTCCCGCCGGGGAGTTTGGAAAGCTCTTTGCTCCAGTCCTCGATTCTAAGTACATCACTGATAAGAACATCAAAGCAGTCACCAAGGGCTTAAACGCCTCCCCCGGTGGCGCCAGTGGGCACGTCTACTTCACCGCTGCAAAGGCGGAAGAGATGGCCGCGAAGGGCGAAGATGTCATCTTAGTCCGAAACGAGACGAGCCCCGAAGACATCGGTGGCATGGCTGTTGCCAAGGGAATCATCACCGCCCGTGGTGGAATGACGAGTCACGCCGCAGTTGTTGCCCGTGGAATGGGCTGTCCGTGTGTCAGTGGAGCTGCTGCGATTCTCATTAACGAAGAGAAGAAGTTCTTAGTCGTTGATGGCATCACGATTAAGGAAGGCGAGTTCATCGCTCTTGATGGGTTCACCGGTGAAGTCTACCCCGTTGAAATTCCTGTTAAGGCGTCGGAGATCGTTCAAGTCCTTAATGGTCAGATGAAGAAAGAAGACTCAGCCCTCTTTGGCTACTACAACACGTTCATGTCCTACGTCCAGGAGATTAAGCGCATGGCGGTGTACACCAACGCTGACACTCCTCACGACACGGAGATGGCCGTTCACTTTGGTGCTGAGGGTATTGGTCTTTGCCGCACCGAGCACATGTTCTTCGGTGAAGGACGGATCCTTCCTGTTCGCAAGATGATTCTCGCTGAGAACATCGTTGAGCGTGAGAAGGCGCTCCAGGAGCTGCTACCGATGCAGCGTGGTGACTTTGAAGGGATTTACGAAGCCCTTGCTGGTCGCCCAGCAACGATTCGTCTCCTCGATCCCCCCTTGCACGAATTCTTACCAAATGACCACACCAGCCGCCACGAGCTAGCGTTGCAGATGGGCATTCCAGTAGAAGAGCTTTCGCAGAAGATTAACGCGATGCACGAGTTCAACCCGATGCTCGGCTTCCGCGGCTGCCGCCTTGGCATTATCTATCCTGAGATTCTTCGCATGCAGGTTCGAGCAATTATTGAAGCTGCGATTAACGTGAAGCGCAAGGGCATTGCTGTTCTGCCAGAGATCATGGTTCCCCTCGTAGGTAACTACAAAGAGTTCGTCTACTCCAAGAAGATCATCCTTGAAGTCATTGAGGCAATCTTCGCTGAGCAGAAGATGGAAGTTGAGTATAAAATTGGTACGATGATTGAGGTTCCCCGAGCCGCCCTCACCGCTGATGAGATCGCCCCCCACGCTGAGTTCTTCAGCTTTGGAACGAACGACCTCACTCAGATGGCGTGTGGCTTCAGCCGGGATGACTCAGCGTCCTTCCTTGGACCCTACGTCAACGACACCGATAAGGGCTTCTACGACTACGACCCGTTTGAGACGATGGACTTTGACGGCGTTGGTAAGCTCGTACGCCTCGCCAGTGATCTCGGCAAGAAAGTGAATAACGACCTTGTCTTGGGAATCTGTGGTGAGCACGGTGGAGATCCAAAGACGATTGAGTTCTTCAATGAAGTTGGACTTGATTACGTCTCTTGTTCTCCGTTCCGCGTTCCGATCGCCCGCTTAGCAGCTGCTCAAGCAGTGATCAAGCAGAAGTAACACACCTCCCGGGCTTCAGCCCGGGTTTCCTTTATTTGGGCATAAAAAAAGCGGCTTGTAAGCCGCTAGAGCCAAAAAAGGGAATTGAACCCTTGACCTGCTCATTACGAGTGAGCCGCTCTACCCCTGAGCTATTTTGGCATAACGGGAGCATAATAGCGTACTGAGCGATTTATTGCAAGCTGTGGTGCAACTTGACCAGTGGCGGCGTTGTGAAGTAGGCTAGCGGGTGAGGAAATTGATTGAAAAAGCGTATTGTTTTTGCTCCAGCTGCCCCTCGGGAGTTAATCGAGATATTGGTCAACCACCCCTCACGCTTTGGCCCAACCGTCGGTCAAAGCTGGGATCCAGAGGTGGCTTCTTTTCTT
>JBBADN010000012.1:0-16914 GCA_041656455.1 Sphaerochaeta sp.
CGCTTGGGTGATACGCTCATATGATCCTTCGCTCACTGTTCCATCACTTTGAATCGTGATGAGCTCTTGGGTATCGAGAAACTCCCACCCAAAGTACGCAGCGACGAGCTTCGCCGCGAGAAACTCCCCGCGGCTTGCCGCGTAGTGACTCCCTGATCCTTCGTTAATCCGCGCTTCAATGGAGCGAAAGAGGGGATCAAAGGAGGCGTGGTTGATCTGTAAGTCATCAAGAATTGTACTATAGCGCTCGATAATCTTGGCGAATGTTGGTGAACACGACTCGCCATGGGTGACACGGTTGGCACACTCATAGAGAAGATCGGTCACTTTCTCATCCGCTGAGGTGCGTTTGCCGGGGGCGGAGACGATGATGATTGAGCGCTTTGGATCAGCGTCGATAATCGCTTTAATCTTTCTGAGCTGAAGAGCATCAGCAACAGAGCTGCCACCAAACTTACATACTACCATCATCTGCTCCTTCGTTCTGTTCTGGGCGTATTGTAAAGAAGGGCTAAGGATTGTTCAAGACGAAAACAAAGATGATGACAAGTGCCCCCACGCCTGCTAGAGTGGTGGTAATGAGGTGAATGATGCAAGATACCCGACGTTCTATTTTTGCATGGGCGTGGTATGACTGGGCAAATAGTGCCTTTGCGACCACTGTCATGGCAGGGTTCTTCCCTGTCTTCTTTACCGCCTACTGGGCGGTTGGCTCTTCAACCGAGCAAGGCACCTTCTTCTTAGGATTAGCAAACTCCCTTGGCTCGTTAATCGTTGCCCTCCTCGCCCCCTTCTTAGGGGCGATCGCTGACTGGGGGAGTTACAAAAAGCGGATGCTCACCTTCTTCACCTTCTTAGGGGCGGTGATGACCTCGGCCCTTTTTCTCTTAAAGATGGGCTCGTGGCCCCTGGCGGTGCTTTACTACAGCCTCGCAGTTGTTGGTTTTAGTGGAGCAAACACCTTCTACGACGCCCTCCTGCCCTTTGTTGCTTCAGAAAAGAAAGTAGACTACGTCTCTTCCCTTGGCTACAGCCTTGGCTACATTGGCGGAGGGTTACTCTTCTTAGTAAACGTATTGATGTACCTCAACCCCCACTGGTTTGGCTTAGCGGATGAGGCGATGGCGATTAAAATCAGCTTCGTCATCGTTGGGGTGTGGTGGTTAGTAAACACCATCCCTCTTTGGCTCTGGGTTAAAGAGGACGCTGCAACCGAGGAGCTTAGTGCCCGCGAAGCGATTAAGAAAGGACTGAGGTTAACGATTAATACCGTCAAGAGCTTCCGCCAACTTAAAACGGTAGCGATCTTCCTCTTAGCATATTGGCTCTACATCGATGGGGTTGATACGATTATCCGAATGGCAGTGAACTACGGAACTGCGCTGGGCTTTCCTAGTGAATCGTTAATCATCGCCTTACTCATTACCCAATTCGTCGCCTTCCCCTCTGCCTTAGCATACTCGTTCTTTGGTTCAAAGATTGGGATTAAGAAAGCCCTCCACGTTGCCATCGCTGCGTACGCAGTCATTGCCGTGATGGGATACTTCATGACGAAGGCGATTCACTTCTACCTCTTAGCAATTGCCATTGGCCTCTTTCAGGGGGGTATTCAAGCACTATCGCGCTCCTACTACACCCGCCTGATCCCAAAAGATCAGAGCGCCCAGTTCTTCGGCTTCTTTAACATGCTCGGTAAGTTCGCCGCCATCGTTGGTCCGATCCTCATGGGGAGTGTTACCTTAATAACCAAGAGCAACCGGGCGGGAATTATCAGCCTCATCGTCCTCTTTATTCTAGGGTACTTCTTCTTAACGAAGGTCGATGAAGAAGCGGGGAAAAAGGAAGTAGAAGCGTTTAGTGCAACGATTGAGATGTGATGTTCACCGCGTATTAGTGGTTGAACAAACTCAAACAAGTAGGTATTCTGTTAGTACAATAACACTATAACTACTACAAGGAGGTGTGAGTCGTGGATACATGTGGCAATCGTGCAAGTATATCTGATGACCCTCTGAGTAGAAGCTTTCCTACCCTAGGCGCTGTTTTGCGCCGTCATCGTTGATACTTGACACTCCCACAACACTCTTCGTCTCCAACTAAGAAGATGGAAGCCCAGTTTAATCAACTCCGTGACTATGTATCGTCACACAATTGGCACGCGCTCCAAGCTGAACTCGCCCACATGCAGGAGATTGACGTCGCTACGTTCATCGAAAGCCTTCCTGCTGAATTAGCCCTCATCGTCTTTAGGACGCTTCAAAAGGACCTTGCAGCGGAGATATTTGCCAATTTAAGCAATGAGCAACAGGAGCATTTGATCAACGCAATCACCGACCAAGAGCTCCAACACTTGATGACCGGTTTAATGATTGACGACGCCGTTGATATGATCGGCGAACTGCCGGCAAACCTCGTCAATCGTATTTTGCGCCACACATCCCCCCGTACGCGCTCGCTGATCAACCAATTCCTCCTCTACCCGGAGTTCTCTGCGGGCTCGATTATGACAGCGGAGTTCGTTCAGCTGAAGAAAGAGATGTCGGTTCTTCAAGCGATTAACCACATCCGAACGATTGGTGAAGATAAAGAGACGATCTACACGTGTTACGTCACCACTCAAAACCGCAAGCTTGAAGGAATCATCTCCGTTCGAACGCTGCTCCTCTCCAACGACGAGCAAGTTCTTGAAACGTTGATGGATCCCGACTTCATCTCAGTTACGACTACCGATGACCAGGAGCACGTCGCCAACCTCTTCCGCCGCTACGACCTCTTAAGTATTCCCGTCACTGACCATGAAAGTCGCCTCGTTGGAATCATTACCGTTGACGACATCATCGACGTCATTGAAGAAGAGAACACCGAGGACTTCCAAAAGATGAGTGCGATGATTCCTAGTGAAAAACCGTACCTTCGAACTGGGGTCTTTGAGTTAGCAAAGAACCGACTTGTCTGGTTAATGGTCCTTCTCTTCAGTGGAATGATCACCGGTGGAATCCTCGCCCGCTTTGAAGACGCGTTCTTGGTCTTGCCAATCCTCGTTTCCTTTATTCCAATGCTCACCGATACTGGGGGTAATGCGGGTAGTCAGAGTTCAACGTTGATCATCCGTGGAATGGCGGTGAATGAGATATCGATGAAGGACATGGCTACGGTGTTGTGGAAGGAGATTCGCGTCGCCCTCATCGTTGGCTTTATCCTCTCCTTCTTCACTGCGCTGCGCGTCTACTTCACCGGCAACAGCTACATGGTCGCTATCACCGTTGGAATTGCCCTCTATGCAACAGTAATCATGGCAAAGACGATTGGAGGCGTCCTTCCGATGCTCGCTAAAGCGATTCACATGGACCCGGCGATTATGGCCGCCCCATTAATTACCACCATCGTAGATGCATTTAGCTTATTGCTCTACTTTTCAATAGCCCAACGTCTCTTGCACATCTAGTCGCTTTACCAAAAGCGAGTGCTGTGTTATTACTTTAGACGCTGATTTTTCAGCGTCTAAAGGATAGTCCATGCAACCAGCGCAAGAAAATAAAATGGGAGTGATGCCAATTACTCCCCTCGTCCTCTCCATGTCATTCCCGATCATGTTGAGTATGCTCGTCCAAGCGCTCTACAACGTCGTCGATTCGCTCTTTGTTGCCCACTACAGCCACAAAGCTCTCACCGCCGTTGCCCTCGCCTTCCCGATGCAAAGCCTTGTGATCGCCCTCAGCGTAGGAACCTCAATCGGAGTAAACTCCCTCGTGAGTCGAAAGCTCGGAGCAAAGGACCAAGCAGGGGCGAATAAAGCTGCGGGAAATAGTATCGTCCTCGCCGTGTTAGGGTGGGCGTTCTTCGCCATTTTAGCCCTCTTCTTTACAAAACCCTTCTTCACCTTCTTCACTGATGATCCTGAGCTCATTAAGATGGGTACTCAATACCTCTTTGTCTGTCTCTTCTTATCTTTAGGAATCTTTGTTGATATTAATAACGAGCGAATTCTTCAATCGACGGGGGATACGGTTCGCCCGATGATTATCCAATTCTCTGGGGCGATCACCAACATCATCCTCGATCCGATCATGATCTTCGGCCTTTTTGGCTTTCCTCGCCTCGGTATTTTAGGAGCAGCGATCGCCACCGTCGTTGGCCAGCACGTCGCGGCCCTCCTTTCAATCTATTACGTTCGTAAGAATAAAGAGATCACCATCACTAAAGAAGATTTTAAGCTCGACAAACGCATCGTAAAGGACATCTACATCGTTGGTGTTCCTTCAATCTTCATGCAGGCGATTGGAACGCTCTTAACAACGAGCTTAAATAAAATCCTCATCGCCTTTGGTACCGACGCTGTTGCTGTCTTTGGAATTTACTTCCGCCTTCAATCGTTTATCTTCATGCCTATTTTTGGCCTCAACAGTGGAATGATTCCAATCATCGGCTACAACTACGGGGCGCGAAAACCAAAGCGCATCATGAAAACGATCAACGTTGGGATCGTCATTGCCCTCATTATCATGGCCATCGGCTTCGCCCTCTTTACCTTCATGCCGCATATTCTCCTAAGGTGGTTTAACGCCAGTGGCGAGATGTTGGCGATTGGGGTTGTTGCCTTAAGGCGCCTTAGTATGTGTTTCTTGATGGCAGGTGTGTCGATTGCCCTCTCAGCACTCTTTCAGGGAATGGGAAATGGGTATTATTCACTCATCATCTCGATTACCCGTCAGCTCGTATTCCTCCTGCCGGCAGCGTACTTCCTCGGGCGCTTCTTCGGCCTCGATGCCCTGTGGTATTCGTTCTTCATCGCTGAGTTCTCCGCGTTCTTCCTCTCCCTGCTTTTCTTTAGCCGGATTCACCGCAATCACATCAAACCACTGCTGAAGGCTGCCCTATAAAAAATGGAGTCAGAGCTTTCCCTAACCCTGACTCCATATCCTATGCAAGCTTGTCTGTCCTAACGCGCTTGACTACTCCTAATTAGCGATCACATTCAGCAGTCGGGTACTCCCAACTTCTTCAACGACCGTGGTGAAGTTGTAGGCATTTGTCGTGTACTCAAAAAACCCATCTTCTGTTTCAAAGAACTCGGTTCGCTCGGGGATATATCCGTGGAGGTACAACACTACGGAATCACCGATGGCCGCACTAAAGAGCAGGGCTGTGATGGTGAGGATAATCAGTGTTGCAACGATCCGTTTCATTCCGTACTCCTTAGTAGTTCTTACATCTATAGCGTATGTTCGATGTTGTAAGAAGTCAAGAATAATTATACGTAAATCGTTATATTATAAGAATATATTAAATGTCATATGTTAGAAGAAGTGTTATTTCATCTGAGCCCAAAACACAACTTCTCACATCACTTTCTCAATCTTTTCCCTCAGTCTCTTCTGACTTAGGTCAGAGAGATCATTCAAATTCACTAGAATTTGAGAGGTTTCTATCATTTTCTGAAAATCTGTCAACGACCTATGACAATAGACATCTTCCCACCTGTCTAAATCTTCTGACAGCAGAGCCGATGAGCAAAGTTTCTAAACTTCGAACATCACTGCCCCAAATAAAGAAGGAAAAATAGTCCTAGTATAGGTGATAAAGGAATTGGATTTTTGGATGTGTACCCGTTAGTGAGAAATAAAATCTCCCCACTGCTTCCAAGGGACGTAATTGATCCCATTGAACTTGCCGGCAATACTTCCTAAATAAAATACCGCCCCGGTTACCGGAACATCCGTTCGAAGGGCCAAATATTTTCGAACGGCGTGCGAAAGCTTCTTCTCAGTTTCACTATCGCTTTTAATCTCTATGGCAAATGAGTGTTTCCACTCCCCGATGATATCCACTTCCAGCTGGTTTTTATCCCGATAAAACGTTAAGTTAGCTTTTTTACCTTGGTTCATTCGACTTTTCAGAAGCTCAGAAACAGCAAATGTCTCGATCACATTACCTTTAAATGGACTAAGAATGAGATCTTCCTTTGACTCTAATCGTAAAAAATGACAGAGGAGACCTGGGTCAACAAAATAAAGCTTTGGAGTCTTTACGAGGGTTTTACCCAGATTCGTGGAATCGGGTTGTAAAAAATGGATGATGTAAGACGTTTCAAGAATTGAGAGCCAACTTTTAACTGTTGGAACGGAAACGCCTAGGTGCTTAGCCATTGAATTCATAGATAAGAGCTGCCCACTCATAGTGGCACAGAGTTGTATGAGTTTTCTAAAGGAAGCGATATTGGAAGGATTTATTTGGTCACGAACATCCAAATCGAGATACATATCAATGTACGCCTCAAACCAATCTGTGGGGATAAAGCTTCGCCGTTGGTCATATAGGGGCGGGTAGAACCCGTTGAACGCCATTTCATATGGATTATCCAATCGGATTTGGCCTTGGTGTAATTCGCCAATGGAAAAAGGTAAAAGTTTTAAAAACACCGCTCTACCGGCAAGACTATCAGACATATTCTTGTGCAAAATGAATTGACTCGAACCAGTTAAGATATACTTTCCAGCGTGCTCGGGCTCTTTATCAACAACAAGTTTAATAGCATCAAAGATGTTGGGGACTTTTTGGGCTTCATCAATGATAACTCCCTCTGGGAAGGCGAGAAGAAAATCTGCTGGAGCGGAAGCAGCGAGCTCGCGAAAGCGCGTATCATCAAAACTTACATACGGCTTATCGGGAAATACCATTTTTGCGAGCGTAGTTTTTCCACTCTGTCGAGGACCAGTAATACCAACAACGGGAAACTGAGCTGCGTAGCGAAGTAGAGTATCGGCTGCTTGGCGTTTTATAAGCATATAAGAATTCTAAAATACAACATTCTTAAAGTCAATACAGTCGAAACTTTAAAGTTTGTATTAAGTTTTCTTAAAGTTACTACCATATTTATATTAAAGTATTAATTATCAATTTCCCGATAAATTAAACCTCAAAGCTCAATCAGCCTAAGGACCTCGTCAAAACTCTTGCCGTTTTTGGCAATTGCCTTAAGCAATTTCTCTGCATGAATTCTCTGCTGTTCCTCTAAAAGTGCCTTTAGTTCTGAAAGGGCGTCGTCACATTGAGCCTTGAGGGTCCTGATCCGCTGCTCGGCGTTCTCGATTCTAGTTTCTATTACCTCGATTTTCTTCGGCCTGGCCATCTTAGGTGTTCCCCTTTTCTCGTTCCTGTGTGGTGAGGATGTTGCTAATTTCCTCAGCTATGAGCTTGACCATGTCAGCATCCATGCCAAAGCACCTGAGGATGTCCTTCTGTCGTTTTGTAACGGCATGGTCGCGTCTATAGACACCATCGTATCCTCGGCTTATTTCTATCTTCTCCAGCTCCCGTATCGCCGAACGTAGTTTTTACACTCTGCCGAGGACCAGTAATACCAACAACGGGAAACTGAGCTACGTAGCGAAGTAAGGTATCAGTAATTTGGCGTTTTAAACGCATGTAGTAATCCTGAGTTGCCTTGTAGTTAAAGTTAAGGATTACCGAATTTTAAAGTTTTAGGTGGCGATTTCTTAAAGTCTGGAAATTGTTAACAGTAAATAATTAATATGATTTTGTCTTCCATAAAGCCATTGGATGGCCTTTGATTCTATCAATAATCTTTTCATCCTCAAATAATAATTCGGGAACATAGTTCCCATGCTCAAACTGGTCTAAGAATTTATTTTCATCTTTTGATAGTTCCATTAAATTCAAAATATATTCGACAACCATTTCCTTTGTGGTTAATAAATTGAATTTATCTGAATTCTTGATAACCGGATATAATTCTGTTTTTATTTTTCTCTGATTGATAGAGTGTATTGCCTCTACACTAAATTTTTTATTTATCCTTTGAGAAGATATGGCCATATAAAATACAACACACTTCCTTAACAGTTCCTCTTCTACAGGATTGAACAGGCAATGTGATATCATATTTTTTGTGTCATATAAGTCCCTGGCAGCGGCTCTGCTCAGCAATGCATTAATTTTACTACCATATATCTCAAGAGGGTTCAGTATTTTAATCTTTTCTTTGGACCCAATATTTTCGGGTATAATTAGTCTTTCTTCTGGATGAAAGATATGCGCTCGGAGGGAATAGTTTATTTCAATTTTGATATTATCTTTATTTCCGCTAACACCAGTATAATCATAAATCCAAGAATCTAAACTATGAGGATTTTTTGATCTGGAATTTTTTTGATATCCCTGTGAAACCATAAATCGATCGATTGCTACATTAATCATTTGCCTTTGTTCGAGCATTTCTTCTCTACTATTAGAAATGAGATAGTCCAAATCTATATCCACCGAAAGCCTTGGAAGATCAAAAATTGTAAAATTGATGGCTGTTCCGCCTTTCAAGGCCAAGCTTTTTTTGAGTAAGGGATTATTATTCAAAAATTCTAAAACATCGGTGAGTCTTACTACCTTCTCATACGTATCTCGAATAAAACCAAGGTCTTTGGCCTGCTGGCTCAGAAATGTATTGTCATGTTTAAACAAAGTCATCACCTTCTTTTCCCATCATTGAATATATTTCATCTGGCACCATCAAATTCCATTTTCTGTTGAAAGTAGATCGCCCATGTGCATCATTAATGAGGTATCTTTTACTCAATCCTACCCTTCGGTTGCAATATTCGATGAGGTCACTTGATACACCTAGTGTAGGTTGGAGATGTTCAAAAATAAAGCCTGATCTTTGAAATAGGATCTGCTTATTGTACCCCTGTAGATATTTTTTTATTTTGGACTCATCGAGATATTGTACCCCCTCGATACAATTGAGCAGCTCCTCAAAGCCCGCTATTTTGTTAACATCATGGATACTGTCGATGACAGTCCTTTCTAAATCCGTAATGACTACCCCTTTGATATTTTTTGCTTCAACAATCCCCTCATCCATTCGTGATGCAACATATGTATATGTTATCCCTTCGTACTCAAAAGAGTAGAACTTAGTTTTCGATGAAACATACAGCTCGTTATATACTTGATTACTCAATCCGTAATATTCAAATGCACTGTGGTGGGAAATATATGAAGTTGGTGTAATCGAAGATGCAATCTGGTATTTATTCGCAACCAGTTGATCAGTAGCTGGATTTACAAGAGAATACTGATTATTTCGTATTTTTCGGGCGAGCCCTCGTTTTATCAGACTCTTAATCAAAGAATATGCTGTGTTTTTGTTCCCAGTCAGCTCTTCAACATCACCAGCAGTGAAGATTGGATATCGAGCTAACTGTCTATACGCGTCCATACAGTAACCTCTTTAACACCATAGGTGTAGTTTAGTTTTAGCATGTTATTGTTTAAATTTCAACAATCTTATGCCAAAATTAAACTATTATCTGATGTTTTCCAGCTTTCAGGAGGTTTTAATTCCTAGCAACAAGGGCTACTCCCACTCAATCGTTGCTGGGGGTTTGGGAGATATATCCCAGAGGACTCGACTTACTGTGGGGACTTCGGCGAGGATACGAAGGACAACTGTATTCATAAACTCATGGCTAAAGGGATAGATCTCAGCGGTGATTGCATCGGTAGAGTTAACCGCCCGGAGGGTACACACCTCTTCATGAACTCGCCTACCGTCCTTTACTCCGACGGACTTAACGGGCAGGAGGGTGGCTATAGCTTGCCAGATCTCATCGTAAAGACCAGCGCTACGAATCTCATCGATGTAGATTGCATCAACCTCGCGCAGGGTATCAAGGCGCTCTTTTGTTAGTTCACCGATACAGCGAACCCCTAAGCCAGGGCCAGGGAAGGGATGGCGGTTCAGAAGTAAATCCGGAAGGCCAAGAACCCGACCAAGGGCGCGTACTTCATCTTTGAAGAGCTCTTTTAAGGGCTCTAGGAGCTGCCATGAAAGATCGGCGGGAAGACCGCCAACGTTGTGGTGGCTCTTGATCGCAAGCGACCCATCGAGTTGAACAGATTCGACGATATCGGGGTAGATTGTTCCTTGGGCTAAGAAGGCGATGTTTGGTATCGCTCGCCCTTCAGCGTAGAACGTATCGACAAAGAGGCGCCCGATCGTCTTTCGCTTCTCTTCAGCGTCAGTAATACCCTTCAGCTCCCTCAGGAAGATTTCTTCGGCTTCAACGTAGATGAGGGGAATGTGATACGTCTCTTCAAAGAGAGCCCTCACCTGAGCGCCTTCATTCTTCCGCAAGAGCCCGTGATCGACAAAGACACACGTCAGTTGATCACCAACCGCCTTATGGATGAGGCGAGCACACACCGATGAATCAACTCCCCCACTAAGGCCCAGGAGAACTCGCCTATCGCCGACAGTTTCTTTAATCTCGGTGATGAGGTGCTCTGCATACGACTCCATCGTCCACGATGGAGTGGCATGAGCGAGTAAGAATGCCTTCAATTCATCATCAGTGAAATCACTCACCCGTCGCTCTACACCGGTAGTGAGTGTAGTCACCTCTTCTTCGGTAAGGTGAAGGGTTACCGAAGGATTAAATACTCGGAGTTCATCACCCTTGATCGTATACGGAAATATTCGACTGTAAAAGCCAAAGGAGCGAATCTTTCGAGCGAGGCTAAGGGCGTCGCCGTTACCATAATCGATGATGCTAATGCGGTTGTTCATAGAAGACCTTTTACCAAGAGAGACTACTGACGGGGGGATACGCCCGCTTAATTGCCTTAGAGAGGGCGAGACCAAGGACTACGCCGACGCCAGCTTGAACCATATTCGCTGGAATCTCAGCAGTAGCAACAGCAACAGTTGAAATAAAGAGGGCAGAGAGGGCGAAGTAGCCGAGGCTGACGGTAAGGATACACACCACTGCTCCTGCTAGGATTCTCATGATTGAGTTGGGGTTTGAGCGGACGATTAGGGCGATGAGGAGCCCTTCAAGACCGTGGACAATGAAGGAGATCGGGGCCCATTGGGCGTAGCCACTGACTAAGTCAGCAATAGCTGTCCCCAAGCCAGCGGTCAGCAGTGCAGTGACTGGGCCAAAGGTGAAGGCGATAAAGCAAATTGCCACATCACAGAGGTTCAAGTACCCCTTTGTAGTAGGAATGCGCACTACAAGGGTAAAGACGACGACGACTGCGGTTAAGACACCGATCAGGGCGACGCTGAGAGCTGATCTTTCTTTCTTCACTGTATACCTCCGATGAAAAAGAGGATGACAGGAAGAATAACGGAAAATAAAAAATCGGTAAAGGGATGGTTGTACGATTCGAGAGTGTGGTAGTGGGTTCGTTCATTCGCTCGCCCATATCCGCGGAGCTCCAAACTGAGGGCAAGGGTGGGAATTGAGCGGAGAGCAAGGACGAGACTGCTCGTCAACGTTGGGATGATCGCCGAGAGTTTTTTCCTCTTTCGGTCATCGCTTTCGCGAAGGCGATGGGACTCTTCGATCTGGGCAAAACTATCGGCGATGAAGGGGATGTAGGTAAAGGCCAGGGTGATAATGAGGGCGGCTTTATACGGCAGGCGGTACCACTGTAACGCCAAGAGAAGTTGGTGCATCGGCGTTGTTGCAAATAAGAGGGTGGCGAGGTAGGTAATTGCGATAAAGCGTAAGCCAAGGCGCAGCGCTTGAAGCGCCCCCTCTTCAGTAAGGAGGACAAACGAGTGGATCGTAATGAGGGGAGTTCCACTGCGGACGTTGAAGGGGGAGAAGAGGACCATGAAGAGGAGCATCGGTAAAATCGAGCGGAACGTTCGATAGACAAAAGACAGACCGGGGTTCGTTGCAGCAGTGAAGAGAATTAAGAAGAGGGCGATGGTTAAGCCGAGTAAGGTGATTGGGAGGAAGAACCATCCGATGAAAAGGAGGAGCAAAAGAATCTTTGCCCGTGGATCAAAGCGGTAGAGCCACGTCTCTTTGGCGATAAAGGTATTCACCGTCATACTTCGCTCAGCCTTCCGTCTTTAATCGCGTAGACTCGACTATTGAGGTAGGAAATGAAGCGCTGGTCGTGGGTGATAACGAGGATCCCTGCCCCCCTACCCCGCAGCTGGGTGATGATCTTCAAGGCGGCTTGGTAGGTCAGGGCGGAATCGAGTTCATCAAGGATGTAAAAGGGGCGATCAAGGAGGTAGTAGACCGCCGCTTGAAGCGCCTTGCGCTTAGGATAGCTCATCGTCGATGGGGTGTGGTCGAGGTTAAGATCAAAGAGCTTGGCACACTCTTGGACTCGTTGTTCAATGGTAGTGCTTGAGATTCCTTTTATTCGCTTCAACGAATAGGCTAGCTCCTCTTTCACCGTTGGTAGGAAGATTTGAAGGTCGGGGTTTTGAAAGAGATAGCCAACTCGGCGGTTAAGCACTGAAGAGTTCACCACCTCACCATCAATCATTCGCCGACCCCCCAACGGCTCATCGAGGCCGCAAAGAACGCGGCTTAACGAGCTCTTTCCGCTTCCGTTGGGTCCAACAAGGCTGACGATCTCCCCCTGTGCTACAGTGAGGGCTGGGACCTCTAGGTGGAAGGCGTCGATCATCGTTGTAGAGAAGCGCTGGCGCTCAACAGTGAGGTGCTCAACTCTTAGCACACGGGGTATTTCTTGGAGAGGGGTTTGCTGCTTAAGAACGGTGAGTTCATCATCCCCACAGAGGGTAGTAAAGGCAGTTAAGGCGTCTTCATTGGCTTGCTGGACGATGCGCTTTTGATCAAGGAGGAGGCTTTGGTCAAAGAGACCATCAAAGTGTTGAAGGTAGCGGGAGGAAAAAAGAAGGATTGTTTTATCACTCTCCTTGATCACCCTCGCTAAGTGGACGCGCCCTTCTTCATCAAGGTCATCAAACGGTTCATCTAAAATCCAAAAGGGGGCGTCGATTGCTTCCGCGGCAGCGAGGAGGACGCGCTTGCGCTCCCCACCAGAGAGTTCCCCTGGGGAGGCAGATCGTAATTCAAAGAGGTTCCAGTGGGTTAAGGCAGAGTGGACTCGCTCTTTCATCTCCCGTTGAGGAAGGCCCATCGACTCAAGAGCAAAGGCGACCTCCTCTTCCACGGTCGAAGCAACAAACTGTTCTTGGGGGTTTTGGGTAACGAGGGTCACCTCTTCGACGAGGTCAAAGATATTCACCTCAGCGATATCGTTTCCTGCAAGGTGGATCGTTCCCGTTAACGTACCGGGGAAGTATGCGGGAATACCCCCTACAAGGATTCGAGCTAACGTGGACTTACCCGCATCAAAGGGGGCAAGCAGGAGGGTCTTCCTTCCTGTTTGGATAGAAAAAGAAAGATCTTCAAAGAGGGTGTACGGCTGCTCGCTTCCCCACCCGTGGTAGGTGAAGCTCAGCTGCGTAACCTCAAGGGAGTTGGTCGTAGAGTTCGCTAATCGCTCCATAGACTACCTCATGCACACTACCGAGCTCCTCTTTATCCAAGTGCTTCGTTTCGATTGGCTTGCCGATCACCATGTGAGCGTGAACTCGCTTTAGGTTTGTTATCCCTTCAAAGCCAGGGCGGAGGTTTTTAATCGCAAACGGAACGATTGTTGCTCGGCTCCGGGTTGCTAGTTTAATTGAGCCTTGTTTCATCTCTAACAGCTTCCCATCTTTTGATCGCGTGCCCTCGGGGAAGATAAGTAAGTTTCCACCGTTTTTAAGGTGCTCGACACCGGCAAAGATTGCCTTGATCGAATCGTGGGGACTCTTGCGGTCGATGTAAATGATCTGCATCGCCGTACACCAGAGGTTGATGATGGGAATCTTTTTCACTTCAATCTTCGCCATGATCGAACCCCAGAGCTTCGCCGGTCCAACAAAGGCGGCGATATCCAGCATACTTTGGTGGTTGCCCATGTAGCAGATCCCATCTTGGGGGTCGGGGAGGTTTTCCCAGCCTGTGACGTGGAGTTTTACCCCAAGGAAGAAGATAATCGACGATCCGATGAACGAGCCGCACCGGCGCAGGTGGTTCTTTGCTGCCTTCTCATTTCCAAAGATGCGGAGAATCCACGCGATCAGAAACGCGTAAATCGGACTGAGGATGAGAATAGGGACGACAAAGAGGACTGCCCAGGTAATTCGAAGCGCTTTCATTCGACCATTGCTCCTTACACAAAGTCTTGGTTTCTGTAAAGTTTGGCGTACTGGCCATTTTTCTGCAACAGTTCTTGGTGAGTTCCTGACTCAACAAGCCGCCCGTGCTCAAGAACAAGGATTCGGTCAGCGTTTTTAATCGTTGAAAGGCGGTGGGCGATGACGATCGCTGTCCGCCCGGCGCTGAGGCGCTCAAACGCCTCGGTGATCAACTCCTCACTCTCATTATCCAAACTACTCGTTGCTTCATCAAAGATGAGAATCGCTGGGTTCTTTAAGAAGACTCGGGCGATTGAAATCCGCTGCTTCTGACCCCCACTTAAGAGTGTTCCCCGCTCCCCTACTTGGGTATCAAGGCCGAGGGGAAGGGAGCGCACGAAGTCGCCGAGGTTCGCTGCGTCGATCGCTGCCCAGAGCTGCTCGTCCGTCGCATCGACTTTACCGTAGCGCAGGTTCTCTTTAATCGTGTCATCGAAGAGGAAGACGTTTTGCTGAACAAACCCGATTTGCTTGCGCAGTGATGATTGACGGACCCTTGTAATGTCCGTTCCATCGATGAGGATTCGCCCTTCCTGCGGTTCATAAAAACGCGGAAGGAGGGAGGCGAACGTTGACTTACCTGCCCCAGATTCACCCACGATCGCAACGGTCTCACCCCCGGCGATCGTCACATTCATATCCCGAAGGACGACATCGCTCGTATTGTCGTAGGTGAACGAGATGTTGTCGTAGGTAATCGTTCCATTGGCGATACTAAGCGCCTTGGCGTCTTTGGCGTCTTGGATCGAGGGGTGTTCATCCATCACTTGGGCGAAGCGTTCAAAGCTTGCCATTCCTTGTTGAAGCTGCTCGGTGAAGTTAATTAACCGGTCAATCGGGGGAAGGACGATTCCTACGTAGAGGATGAAGGTGACTAAGTCGTAGTATTCAATCGTTCCGCGCATAATCAGAAGCGAGCCACCAACGATCGTACAGAAGTAATAGAGGTCTCGAAAGAGGCCCATTAAGGCGTGGTAAGAGCCCATCACTTTGTACTGCTCCATCTTCGAGACTTTTAAGACGTTGTTAACTTCATTAAATTTCTCTGTTTGGAACGTCTCTCGGCCAAAGGATTTGACTTCACGAATTCCCATCAGGGAGTTTTCAACGTTGGAGTTCACATCGGCAACGGTCGAGCGAACCCGCCGGAAAGTAGCGCGCATCTTGCGCCCGTAGTGGGAGCCGTAGAAGACCATGAACGGGAAAGGAATTAAGCTAATCAATGCAAGCGGTGGGCTGTAGATGAACATCAAGACGTAGGAGCCAACAATCGTCGCAATTGAAATAATTAAATCCTCAGGTCCGTGGTGCGCCATCTCGGTGATCTGAAAGAGGTCGTTGGTGATGCGGCTCATCATGTGACCGGTCTTCGTTCGATCAAAATACCCGAAGGAGAGCTTCTGAAGGTGGGCAAAGAGCTCGTTACGCATATCAGTTTCCATCTTCACCCCGAGGATGTGCCCCCAGGTGACGCGGATGTACTGACTGATCGCCTGCAGGAAGTAAATGGCGATCATGATCGCGAAGATGACCCCCATCGCCTTCATGTTTTGCGTCGGCAGTTCAACACTGAGGAGTTGGCGAGTAAGCGCTGGAAAGAGGATTGAGAGGATTGACGAGAAAATTGCAACACCCATATCCAAAAAGAACAAGCCTTTATACGGGCGATAGTAGGAGATAAATCGCTTAAGCATCACTGACCTCGTTTTGAAAAGAGTCGGGCAAAGAAGCCTTCTTTCTTCTTAGGCTCCTCGCTCTTTAGAGGGGCGGCTGGGGTCTTTTTCGGTGCACTCGTACCCTTCTCTTCGCCGAGGTACTCCTTCTTGTAGTAAGCGAGCCGCTCTTCAAGCGGAAGGGCGGAGAGGTCCGCGTACGCCTTGGCCGATCGGCGGGGAGCTTGTTGCTTCGGGCCACTTGATGGGCGGGGGCGCTGGGTTTGAGGCTTTTGAGTTCGAGGGCGCTGAGTTGTCCGCTTCGATGCTGGTCTTGGTCCCTTCGGGGCAGTTCGCCGGCCGCGGCGGGGCGCCTTTGAAGCGTACCCTCGCTCCCCTACGAGGTCGCGGAAGGAATAGGACTTACTCTTATCCTCAACTTCAGGAAGGTTTTCTGGCCAGATTACGGGAATCTTCATCTGGATGTACTCTTCGATCGCCTCGAGGTTTAAGACGTACTCTTCATCAGCAAGGGTAATCGATTTTCCACTCTTACCCGCCCGGGCGGTTCGACCAATTCGGTGAACGTAGCTCTCGTAGTCTTCGGGGATATCGTAGTTTACAACCATCTCAAGGTCATCGATTTGAAGACCTCGAGCCGCAACATCAGTGGCAACGAGGAAGCGGAGCTTTCCACTCTTCATCCGCCCAATGACCTCAAGGCGCTTCGACTGGGGAAGGTCGCCCATCAGGTACTTACTTGGATAGCCGTTCATCGAAAGGCGCTTAGAGACTTCAATACACCGCGCTTTGGTGTTCGTAAAGACGAGGCACGAGGCGGGGTTTGCTTCCCGCAGGAGCTGCAAAAAGAGACCAAACTTCTCCGCCTTGGAGATATGGTAGATCTCCTGGGTAATCTCCTTGACGGTGATCTCCTCCGGTTGAACCTCGATCTCCTTCGGCTCATTCATGTACTGCCACGCAATTTGACGAACTTTCGTGCTGAGGGTGGCGCTAAAAAGCATCGTTTGGCGCGTCTTCGCCTCTCGGAGCAAGCTGAACATCTTTTGAATGTCGGGGTAGAAGCCCATATCGAAGAGGCGGTCCGCCTCATCAACAACGAAGATGTCAAATTGCCGAAAGTCAATCTTCTGCATCTTTTGGTAATCGAGGATACGTCCTGGGGTTGCTACGTACACATCAACACCTTGGGCGATCCAC
>JBBADN010000013.1:0-16239 GCA_041656455.1 Sphaerochaeta sp.
TTTTCTTTATTTGGGCACAAAAAAAGCGGCTTATAAGCCGCTTGAGCCAAAAAAGGGAATTGAACCCTTGACCTGCTCATTACGAGTGAGCCGCTCTACCCCTGAGCTATTTTGGCATAACGGGAGCATAATAGCGTACTGAGCGATTTATTGCAAGCTGTGGCGCAACTTGACCATTGGCGGCGTTGTGAAGTAGGCTAGCGGGTGAGGAAATTGATTGAAAAAGCGTATTGTTTTTGCCCCAGCTGCCCCTCGGGAGTTAATCGAGATATTGGTCAACCACCCCTCACGCTTTGGCCCAACCGTCGGTCAAAGCTGGGATCCAGAGGTGGCTTCTTTTCTTATGGAGATGTATCCAGAAGCAATCGAACAAGGCTTTGGCTTAGAAGAGATTGCCATGATGGTTGCTGAGGATGAAGAGGTATGAATGTCCTAGGTATTGAGACCTCGTGCGATGAGTGTGCAGCGAGTGTCGTCGTCGACGGTAAGAGTATTCTCAGCAATGTAATTGCAACTCAGATCGAGGAACATCGAATCTATTACGGAGTTGTTCCTGAACTCGCTTCACGCATCCACACTGAGTGGATTGGACCAACGGTCCAAGCGGCGATCGAAGACGCTAACGTCCCCATTGATGCTGTAGCAGTAACAAACCGACCGGGCCTCCTTGGCTCGCTCTTAGTTGGTGTTTCCTTCGCCAAAGGCTTCGCCGCAGCACGGGGCATCCCCTTGATCGGGATCGACCACATTCGCGCCCACCTCTACGCCCCTCAAATAGAACATGAACTTCAGTACCCGTACTTAGGAGTCCTTGTTTCTGGTGGCCATACGGTCATCTGCAAGGTTACGAGCTATGATGAGTTAGAGGTCCTTGGTACAACGATCGATGATGCGATCGGTGAAGCGTTTGATAAAGTTGCCAAGCACTACGACTTTGGCTATCCTGGTGGAATTGCCATCGATCGATTAGCCCAAACGGGAAATCCATTAGCGTTTCGCTTCCCTGGTCCGAAAATTAGAGAAAAAACAAACCCCTATGACATCTCGTACTCCGGTCTTAAGAGCGCAGCGATTAACCATCTCGATAAGTACTGGGATGGCGAGAGCGAGAAAACCCCAGCGAACATCGCCGCGTCCTTCCAGCGCAGTGCGATTAACATGCTCATAAAGCGAATCCGTGCTGCTTTAGAAGATACTGGCTTGAAGCGCATCAGTGTTGGAGGGGGAGTTGCAGCAAACTCCTACCTACGCAGTGAGCTCAGCCAATTTCGACTTGGTGGGTATGAAGTCGCCTTTCCATCGATGGCGCTCTGTACCGATAATGCCGCGATGATTGCAGCGTTAGCGTACCATTACCTACGTGATGGAATTCAGGACGGCTATGATATGAAAGCAAGTGCACGCGTCAGTGCCTTTAAAAAACAGTACACCCCAGGAGGCTGATGGTGAACATCGATTTAGATCTTGCAATTAGAAAGGTACCTAATTTCCCGAAAGAAGGGGTACTCTACTACGATATTACGGGAATCCTTGCCGATAGTGCGGCGTTTAACGCCTCAATTGAAGCACTCGTGGAAAAGGCAAACACCTACGAATTTGACTACATCGCTGCGGTTGAAGCGCGGGGCTTTGTTTTTGGAGCTCCCCTAGCAGAGAAGTTGAATGTTCCGATGATTCTCATCCGCAAGATGGGTAAACTCCCCAACGAGGTATATACGAAGAGCTTCGCCCTTGAGTACGGTGAAGACGTAATTTGCGTCCAAAAACTCGACGTTCATCCAGGAAAAAAGATCCTCCTCGTCGATGATTTAATCGCAACGGGGGGAACACTCGAAGCTGCAGCAGCGATCTTTGAAGAGCACGGGGCAATCATTAGCGGAGTCCTTGGAGTCATCGGCCTGCCATTCCTTAACTACGAAGAAGTCCTCAAAGGTTATAAGACCGAAGTCTTAATTACCTACGACTCCGAGTAAGAGTATGATTACTGCAGCAGTAAATAAGCCCGCCACTGCAAAACAAGTTTTCAAAAACTTCCAGATAGGTAAGCGGCAATTGTGGGAATCGTTACCACCGCATATAGCTGCGGGGTTAACTCAAGAAGGGGAGGAGGCGCTCGGTAAGCCATGGCCCTTCTTGACCCTTACCCTCTTCCAAGATTACTTCTACACTGGAAATCGCAAGCGCTACGAAGAGTTGTACTTTGCAAAACGAAAGAACCTTTGCTCGCTCGTCTTAGCGGAGTGTGTTGAGAATAAGGGTCGCTTTCTTGATTCGATTAGCGAAGGGATTTGGTCGATCATCAGCGAAGTCTCTTGGGTCTTACCCGCCCATAATACCTATAAAAGAGATACGCATGCTCTCCCGATTCCCCTCACCGATAAACCAATTCTTGATCTTTTTGCTTGTGAAACAGGTGCCCTCCTCAGTACAACAATCCATTTGCTTAAAGAGGTTCTCGATCCTCTGCTTGTACGGACTGTTTCTGACCAATTGGATTTGAGGATTCTTACTCCCTACCTCGATGATTACGTTTGGTGGATGGGTCTTAAAGGCGAAACACTCAATAACTGGACGACGTGGTGTACTCAGAATATTCTAATCACTGCCTTTACGTTGGATATTAAAGAAACCATAGTGAAAGAACTGTACCACAAAAGTGCGAAAAGCTTAGATGCGTGGCTTGATCAATACGGTGACGATGGGTGTTGTGATGAAGGGCCGTCCTACTACCACCACGCCGCCTCATGCTTATGGGGGTGTCTGTACATCCTTGAAGAGGGGCTAGGACCAATCTTTACTAAGCTCTACCAACAAGAAAAAATTAAAAATATCGCCGCCTACATCATGAACGTCCACGTCGCCGATGATCTTTACCTCAACTACGCTGACTCTTTGCCGAAGGCTGGTCGCCTTGGAGTACGGGAGTATCTCTTTGGTAAAACAGTAAAGAATCCTTCGTTAATTCGCCAAGCCCTTCTCGATTACCGGATACATCCCTTTGAAAAAGGGGACAACGACTACAACCTTTTCTATCGTCTGCTTGCAGCAGTGCATAGTGAAGAACTTCTTACGACCCCACTGCCCAAAGAGGAAAAGAAGCCGTCCTTTATTTGGTACCAGAGTGTTGGTCTAGCGATCTACCGCCGAGGACCTTTTACCCTCGCAGTAAAAGCAGGAAATAACGGCGATAGTCACAACCACAACGACACCGGTTCGATAATTCTCTATGCAGGGAAAAAGCCCCTCTTAATCGACGTCGGGGTAGGGACGTACACCAGCCTAACCTTTAGTCCCAAACGTTACCATATTTGGACGATGCAGAGCGCCTACCACAACGTGGTGAACTTCCCCCCAATCGGCCAAGAGGCGGGAAAGGATTTTGGGGCCACCCTTCTCTTTGTTAATGATGCTAAAATTGTCCTTGAGCTCCGAGGGGCGTATCCAGAGGAAGCGAAGGTTAAGAGTTACATCCGAACGGTAACGATAACACCTGAAAAGGTTATGGTTCACGAGTTTGTTGAGGGAACAAAAGAGCCAATGCTTACGTTGATGAGTCCCGAACGATGTACAGCAAAAGAGTTCGACCTAGTAGGTGATGGGTGGAACATTACTGTTGATGGTAACCCAATAGAGTTGGTTGTTACCCAGCTGTGTGTTGAAGACCCGCCCTTAGTAGCAGCGTGGGGCAACGAGCTCTATCGGACAACAATCACCTTTGACACGCAGTTAACGTGGTGCGTGAGCGTAAACTCATAGATAAAACCACTCAGCTGATCAAATCTATTTCTTTACCACAGATTTAGATGCACAGAGAAATCGATTGACATCTCCACTCTTAGGTCCTAGTATATTCATACAAACGTAAAGCATATAAGGGGTAGCATATGAATAAACGCCTCCTTGTTTCTTTCCTTCTCTTCCTTATTATCCTTCCCTTAGCGGCAGTTGATGATGCAAAGTTCACAGTCACAACTTCCGTTCAGCCAGTAACAAAACATGGATTCACAACGCTCGCACATGCTGAAGATTTAGAGAGTTATGCCGATATCATTGGATCAACGAACATCGGGAATGGAAGCGCTGGGGTAGATATTTTGTTTGACTAAGGTGGAGATGCCGATGAGCCCCAGTTCCTCGGGGCGTACGCGTTTGCTACGAATGCAACGAGCCAAGTGACGATTCAATACTCGGTCACTCCGTTTATCCACGACGATTACCCAAGTGCAGCGACGATTCCCTTTGTCCTCGGTGTCGCATGGAAGAATGGAAATTATAAAAATGGACTTCTTTTAGGTGCACAAGATGGAGAAGACGCTAAAGTAATTCCAGTTGGAATCACGGATTTTTTTGGATCCAACCCCGCCCTTACGAATAGTCCAGCAGTCGTTGATCTCTACCAAACTGATGTAAGTCCCGATTCAATTCGGTGGGCTCTCTTTACGTTAGTAATGAGCTTTTTTGAAGGACCATACAATGAAGCTGGTCCTTTAGAGGGCTCGTACACCTCAACAATTACTGCTACGCTCAGTGCTCTGTAGATGCTTTGACATTCCCCTCAATTCTCGGTAGAGTGGGGGTAGTTGTTGGCCCCTTCTGTATTTCTACGAGTGGTTGACAAAGGATTGAGGATTTTCGTATCCTACCGAAGGATTTTAGAAATGGGATGTAGTGTAATGGTAACACTGCAGATTCTGGTTCTGCCTTTGGGGGTTCGAATCCCTCCATCCCAGCGATCGGTTCCTTCGTCTAACGGTTAGGACGGGAGATTCTCAGTCTTCAAATAGGGGTTCGATTCCCCTAGGAACTAGAGTTGAAGTACAGGGCAACCACTGGTTGCCCTGCTTTTCCGATAGAGGAATTTCCATGATTACAGCATCAAATATAGGCCTTTCATACGGCACCCAAGTTCTCTTTAAAGAGGTAGACATCAAGTTTACCCCCGGCAACTGTTACGGGATTATCGGAGCAAACGGTGCTGGAAAATCGACATTCTTAAATATCCTCAGTGGCGAGATCGAGCCAGACACCGGTCAAGTTATTATTACCCCCGGTCAGCGCCTCGCAACCCTCAGGCAAGATCACTTCGCCTTTAATGAGTACACCGTCTTAGAGACCGTAATTATGGGGTATGAGAAGCTCTATTCGATCATGAAAGAGCGGGATGTCATCTACAGCAAAGAAGATTTTACTGAAGAAGATGGACTGCGAGCTGCCGAGTTAGAAGGTGATTTTGCTGAACTTGGGGGATGGGAAGCGGAAAGTGAAGCCGCCCAGCTTTTAAGTGGCTTAGGTATCGCCGATAGCCTTCACGAAAAGCAGATGGCTGAAGTTGAAGACTCTATTAAAGTTCGCGCTCTCTTAGCCCAAGCCCTCTTTGGAAATCCGGATATTCTCCTCTTAGACGAGCCGACGAACCACTTAGACTTAGAGTCGATTCACTGGCTTGAGGACTTCCTCGCTGATTTCGATAATACCGTGATCGTTGTCTCCCACGACCGGCACTTCCTTAATACGGTGTGTACCCACATCGCTGATATCGACTACGGGCGCATCCAGCTCTACGTAGGTAACTACGACTTCTGGTACCTTTCTAGTCAGCTTGCAGCGAAGCAACAGCGCGATGAGAAGCGTCGCCGCGAAGAGAAAATTGCTGAGTTGAAGGAGTTTATCTATCGCTTTAGCTCCAACGTGGCCAAAGCCCGCCAAGCAACGAGTCGAAAGAAGCTCATCGATAAACTCACCATCGATGATATTCGCCCATCAAGTCGGCGCTTCCCTTACGTGGCGTTTAAACCTAATCGCGACGTTGGCCGAAACATCCTCGACATCGATGGCCTCTCTAAGACAATTGAAGGGAACCTCTTACTTGATACCTTCTCCCTGCACGTTAACGCGGGAGATAAGATCGCCTTCGTTGGCCCAAACCACGCCGCCAAAAGCGCCCTCTTTGAAATCCTCAGTGGAAACGATACCCAAGACAGTGGAACGTATACCTGGGGTGTTACTACTAGCCTCTCCTACTTTCCGAAGAACAATAACCACCTCTTTGAGGAGCACATCGCCATCGTCGATTGGCTGCGTCAATACAGCCCCGACCAAGACGATACGTACGTTCGCTCCTTCTTAGGGCGGATGCTCTTCAGCGGTGATGAGGCGTTAAAGGACCTTACCGTCTTAAGTGGAGGGGAGAAGGTCCGCTGCTTACTCTCGAAGATGATGTTGGAAGGTTCAAACGTCTTGATCTTCGATGAGCCGACGAGTCACTTAGACTTAGAGGCGATTACTGCCCTGAACAACGGCCTTATTGAGTTCACTGGAAACATCCTCTTTAATAGCCACGACCACCAGTTTGTTGAATCGGTGGCGAACCGAATCATTGAGTTTACTCCCGGTGGAGTGATTGACAGGATGATGGGCTTCGAAGAGTATTTTAAAGACGAAGCGATTAAAAATCTGCGCGTCGAACTCTACGGGGGAGTGAAGAACGCCCTCGCATTGTAAGGAAGAGGCGATGTTAGTTGCGGTTGATATTGGCAATAGCCACATCGTAGTAGCGGTCCACAACGATAAGGAGTGGATTCACTCCTTTCGGATTCACAGCGACCAAAAGAAAACGACCGATGAGTATTTCGTAGTTTTAGAATCGTTGATGAACAGTGCGAAGGTCAGTCGGCACGATATCACTAAGGCGGTGATCAGCAGCGTTGTTCCGAACCTTACCCGGGCGATCGCAAAGAACATCTACAACATCTTCTCAATTCAACCGTTAATGGTTGAACATACAGTCGAAAGTGGCCTTGAAAAAGAATCAATTCCGGAAGAACTTGGAGCGGACTTACTTGCAAACCTCGCCCAGGCTCACTACGCCCATCCCAATGAGTGTGTGATGGTGATCGATTTTGGAACTGCGCTGACGTTCTCAACAGTCAGTAAAGAAGGGAAGGTCTTAGGCGTCGCAATCGCCCCAGGCTTGGTAACCGCCGTAAACTCCCTCTTTGGCTCAACTGCTCAGCTACCGCAAGTTGAATTAAAAACCCCACCGTCTGTGGTGGGGCGAACGAGCCGAGACTCAATTAATAGTGGAATTATGTTTGGCTACGCGGGCTTAGTAAAATCGATGATCGAGCGCACTGAAGAGGAAATCGGAGAGAAGCTCTATGTGATCGCAACTGGGGGCCTTTCGCGGACGCTCAGCCCCCTCGTTGGTCGGATTAATCAAGTTGCTCCCTTACACACCCTCGATGGGCTGAAGCTGATCAGTGATTTAAACTGAAGTGCCCATCGATCATAATCGGGACCCTCGATCCATCACCTAAAATCGCATCAATATTCATATCTGCCGATCCTACCATGAAGTCAACGTGGGCGAGGCTCGTGTTACACCCTGCTTTGTGCAGCTCCTCTTCAGTAGTGAGCTTTGAACCCCCCGTTAAGCAGATTGGGTACCCCTCTCCTAAAGCGAGGTGACATGAAGCGTTTTCATCGAGGAGGATTGAGTGGAAAATTAACCCACTCTGTGCTATCGGGCTCGATTCATCAACTAAAGCAACTTCGCCAATTCGCCGAGTTCCTTCATCGATTTCAAAGAAACGATCGAGGGCGTCTTGGCCAACTTTTGCTGAGTAATCAACGACCTTTCCCTCTTTAAAGACAAAGCGGACTTCCTCGGTGGGGGTATTTAACACAGAAACTGGTCGAGTTGTTGTTACATATCCTTCAGCAACGAGGCGGTCGGGGGTTGAGAAAATCTCTTCAGTCGGAAGGTTGGCGAAGAAGCGGTTTCCTGAAGGAAGCTCTTCAGCACCCCCAACAAAACGCGCCTCAGCTCTAAAGCCAATCGTTAAATCTGTTATAGGGCTCTTGAAGTGAAGCGCTTTGAAATCGAGGTTGTTGATGAACTCCATCCGCTTTTCAAGCATTTCGTGCTTCTCTTCCCACGCCCTTTGAGGATCTTCGTGATCAAGAAGAAGAATAGGCTTAAGGACTTCAAAGAGGTCTTTTTCTGTTGCATCCTCACCGAGGACTTGCTTTGCCCACAGTGGACCGGGGGCGACACAGACACACCACGGCAGTTGGTGGCGCATCAACGCTTTGGAGCGGGTTTGACTCGCTAACTGGCGAGCTCGAGAGGCGAGTTGGTTCTTAGTTGGATCAAGGGGGCCGTGATCAAGGCGTTCATCGGTTGAGTCAACTCGAATAAACGACCACCCTTCACTGATAAACTCATAGTCAAGCGCTTTGATGTACGCTGGGACAAATTGAACCTCTTCTTCGGTTTGTGCTTCTAAGCGAGCAGAGAGGAGGTCTAAATCATCGGTGAGAATTTGAACGTACGATGCTCCTAAGCGGTAGGCGGCTTTGCCTAAGGCGCGGGCAAAGTAGTAGGTGCCCACTCCCGTAGTGATGAGAACCGCTTTGTTCTTTTGAAGGTTAATACCTTTGGTGATGATTAACTCGGCGTACCGCTCGATGTCTCGTTCGTTCATTTCTTCACACTCCTACAGGGTAAAAGACCCATTCTCAATTATTAAAGACTCACTTCCATCTTCATGACGAAGGCAGAGAGTAAGATCACTTGGTAAGGGCAAATCGAGATGGGCGATCGATTGACCAAGGCCTTGGAGGGCTTCATCGTCCATCCCAAGGGGAAGGGTGTCGACTAAGACTCCTCCAAGGTGGAGGATTGAACGACACTCTTTTTTGTAGTGGGGGTGGGAAAGCTTCGTGAGGTAGCGGCACTCGATCGTGTTGGAGTCTGCAATGCTTATTGCGCTGACTCGCTTCGAGCCTTCATCAACACCAAAGTAGTGATCTAACGCCGCTTTGCCACCGCTGGCGGAGTAATCGATGACCACTCCTTCTTCAATGGTGAAGGTAGCCTCTGTAACTTCTTGACCAAAGAGGGTAAAGGGGATTTCAACTTCTATTACTCCCTGGACCGATGTAGCGTCAAAAGCGGTGTGGAGGGCTTGGATTGGTAACAGGGGGATGTACTGGCGAGCCGAAGGCAGGGTGAAGACTCCGCCAATCCACGACGAGTGCTCGTGTTGGTGAGCTACAATGGAAACTCCTTCACCAACGATGGTTATTTCCCCGCGTTTTAGAGCATTAATGGTCTTCTGGCGGTAGGTTATTACGTTCGCTTGTTCAGCCCAATATGTCGCGGGCCAATCGTCAGAAAGGCGCATGATTGTTCCAAACAGATTCCACATCTCTTCTTGGGTTACCAAATGGCCAAGTAAGTCCGCAGCCCACGCCGTACCTGGGTAGGGGATGTTTGCCCACGGAATAGAGATACGACGATCTAAGAAGAAGGGATCGGCGAGGTGGCCGTAGTGGGCGAGGGTACGAACCTCAAAGGTCGGCTCATTCCACTCTTCATCTTCACCGTAGGGGAACTCATCTAAATCAACGATGTGGGCAAGAACAGCGGTAGTAATTTCCGGGCGCATTAAGTTCTTCTCTTCAGGATCGATCGGGTAGGTTTGAAGGACTTTTCCTAATGATGTTTCAACGATCGTAACGGGTAAAAGAGTGACTTTCACGGCCTTCTTGGCTAAGAAGCGGGCAAAGTTCATCGTTCGGGCATTGGTATTAATTGTGAGGCTATCGCCCTCTTGAAGGCGAAGTTGAATTGAGATAATTACTTCGGCGTATCGCTCGTGCATAAAACTCCTCAGAATGAAAAGAGGCACCCCTGGGGAGTGCCTCTCACTAGAGCGCCCTACGGGAGTCGAACCCGCTTCTTCAGCTTGGAAGGCTGAGGTAATACCATTATACGAAAGGCGCAACAACCGTCTATTTTTATAGTGTATCGCCCAATCTTCGTCAAGTACCTCTGGGGAGATTTACCCCTTGGTTGACACACTGTGGTGAACATTGGTACAAGAAAGGTAGATTTATTTAACGATAAGCGAGGGTAGAAGCGTGGGTCAACGCGGAGAAGTGTTTTCAACGAGGCTCGTGAAAAATGAGCGCACGTATTTTTTTAATGTGAAAGAGAATGTCCGAGGGGATGTCTTTTTGAATATTGTCGAATCGAAGGGTTTGCCTGATAGCGACCGCTTTATCCGTCAGTCGATCATCGTCTACCAAGAGGACTTAGGGGAGTTTTTAAAAGAACTCCAAAAATCCCTCGATTTTATTAAACAAAATACCCGTTAATATTGAAAGCTCAGGCGATGGATGGGCGTCGGCCCATACGTTCTGAGCGCCTCTTTGTGCGCCTTGGTGGGGTAGCCCTTGTGCTGGGCGAAGTTATACTCCGGCCACCGGTGGTGATACATCGTCATGATTCGATCGCGCTCCTCTTTTGCGAGGATTGAAGCGGCCATAATCTCACTGACGCTCTGATCACCTTTAATCACCGCTTCGGCGTTACATGAGAGGGGTGGGATTTTGTTTCCATCGATGTAGGCACACGCAATCTCATAGGATTGCTGAAGCTCTTCAACGGCAAGGCGCATCGCCTCGAGGGTTGCCTGAAGGATGTTAATCTCATCAATTCGGGTATTTGAAATTTCTTTAACTGAATAGCAAAGCGCCCGCTCTTTAATGAGGAGCTCAAGCGCTTTTCGCTTTTTAGGGGTAAGCTTTTTTGAGTCATTCAGAAGGTGGGTGGGAAAGTCGGAAGGGAGGATTACCGCAGCGGCAACCACCGGGCCGGCTAACGGTCCGCGACCCGCTTCATCAACACCACAGATTAGAGCCATCCTCTATTACCTCCCTGCTTTGGTATGCTATAATCGCTCCTAGATATCGTCAAGCGAGGGTGTGCGTTGTTTCTTAAATCACTTGAACTCTATGGATTCAAATCGTTTCCGGACCGAGTTAAACTCCAATTCTCCGATGGAATTACCAGCCTCCTTGGCCCGAATGGGTGTGGGAAATCTAATATTGTTGATGCAATTAAATGGGTTCTCGGTGAACAATCGACAAAGACTCTTCGTGCCTCAAAGATGGAAGATGTCATCTTCAATGGCACGGATTTACGCAAGCCCCTCCAAGTCGCTGAGGTAACGCTTGTTCTCTCCAACGAAAACGGTGATTTGCCAATCGATGAGAGTGAAGTTGAAATTAAACGACGAATCTTCCGTACTGGGGAGAGTGAGTACTACATCAACCGTAACCGTGCCCGCCTCATGGATATCCGCGAGCTCTTCTTTGATACTGGAGTAGGTAAGAGCGCCTACTCGATTCTTGAACAGGGGAAGATTGACCAAATTCTCTCATCCCGCCCCGAAGACCGCCGCTACATCTTTGAAGAAGCAGCGGGAATAAGCCGGTATAAAGTACAGAGCTTAGAGGCGGAGCGAAAACTGGAGCGAACCGATGAGAATATCGCCCAAGTTGAGACAATTTTGCGCGAAGTAAAGCGCAGTTACGATACAAAAAAAAGTCAAGCTGAAAAGGCGAAAGCCAACCGCGAGCTACGCACAGAACAATTTACCTTAGAGGTGGATATCCAACTCTCAACGCTCGTCTCCTATTCAAAATTACGGGAAGTGCGCATTGAGCAAGAGCGGACGTTTGCCCAGCAGTACGATAAAAAACGAAGTGAGCTCGGTGAGTTCGATGAACGCCTCACCCAGTTAAAGGAAGATCTTCGAATCCTCGGAAGTTCAAGGATTAGCATTCAGACTGAATTGCAACGCCTCGATGAAGCAACAAAAGGGCGCAGTGAAAAACTTGAATTACTCACCTCTCGCTATCGCGACTTCTTTATGCAGCAGGAAAACGCCCAAAGTCGCAGCTCTTCAATTCAAGAGCAGATAAACCGCGATCATCAAGAAATCCAAGAGCGCAATGAGCGAATTGCTGAAATACATGAGCGCATTGCTACCCTTGAAGGGGAATTAGAGGGCTTTCAGAAATCCCTTGGCAAGAATCGAACTACGATTACCGCCAACCTTGATACAATCGATTCCCTTGAGGCGGCGAACGTCCACCTTGAAGAGGAAGTTGATCAATTAACCGTTGAAGTTAAGGCACTCAGTGACGCAATAGTCATTCAGCTTGAAGAGCAACTGCGCTCAAGTGGCTACACCACCAAAGCGCGCAGTGAAGCTAAAAGTGTTCTCTTGGCAACCTTGGAGCATATTAAGCAATCGATTACGAAAGAAGCGGAGTTTGCTGCCCAGCTGAAGCGCGCTGATCTTTCAATTGATACCCTTAGTGAACGCCAACAGCAGTTCTTTACCACGTTACAAGACTCCCTTGCTGCGCTTTCGGCGCACTTTACTGAGTACGAAGCAACTCAGGCTTCTTTCCTTGATGAGCTCATCGCCCCTGAAGGGACAATCGCTAAGAAGCAGAGCCTCGATAGTGCTGTGCTTGAAAAGCGCAAGACGATCGTTAGAAACCGCGAAGAGATTACCTACCTACGCGAAGAGAACAATCGTCTTCAAGATCAAGTAACACTCTTTCAAGATGCAATTGGCGAGCACCGGAGCGCCTTGGGGCAACTGCGCACTACGAAGGATGGCGCACTCGATTGGATCGCCAACCTTAAACGGATGATTACTGAGCGAGAGTATGAGCACAAAGACGCCCTTGCTGCAGTAGCAACTGCCCAAGAGCGAATATATGAAACCCAAGAAGATATCCGGAATGTTGAAGCGGAAGTAAAAGAGATTAAGGAAAAAATCGCCCAGCTGAATGTTGAGCTCGATGATCTTGCCAAGCGGATTGAAGAGCAAAGTCGAACAATCCTAGAAGAAGAAGCGGGTAAGGAAGAGGCGTTTACCGAGATTCATAACCTCCGCAGTGAGCGAGAGAAGGCGGAGCTTCAGGCGCAGAACTTAGAAGAACAAATTACCGCGTTGTATACAAACTTCTTTGACTCCTACGGCAAATCCTTAAAAGAGTTTGAGCACCGGCTTGAAGAGGAGGAGCTTGATGATAGTCCTGTTCTTCGCGCCCGCCTCGAAGAGGTGAAGAAGCGCGTTGCAGGGATGGGGTACATCAACCAAATGGCGGAGCAGGAGTTTACTGAGATTAAAGAGCAGTATGACTTCCTCACGAAACAGCTCGATGATCTAGAAAAGGCTAAAGCGGACCTTGATAGCGTTATCCTTGAGATTAAAACGCGCAGTGAAGAGCTCTTTATGGAGACGTATAAAGAGATTTCAGCGAACTTCCAAGCGATGTTCCGCCGCCTCTTTGGGGGAGGGCGAGCTGAACTGAAGCTCGTTGATCCAGAGAACATCTTAGAGAGTGGAATTGATATTCTTGCCCAACCGCCGGGAAAGAAGCTCACCCACCTAACTTTATTAAGTGGCGGGGAGCGGTCGATGACCGCCGTTGCCCTCCTCTTTGCAACGTACAGTGTAAAGCCATCGCCGTTTACTGTCCTCGATGAGATCGACGCTGCTTTGGATGATCGAAACATCGGCTACTTCCTCTCGGTTTTAGAGGAGTTTGCTCAAAAGAGCCAATTTATCATCGTCACCCACAACAAACACACCGTAATGGGTTCAACAACCCTCCTCGGAGTTACTCAGATGGAGCCGGGTGTTTCGACGATGGTGAGCTATCGCCTCGATACCTTAGAAGGTAAGCCCGTTATCCTCAATGACGATGCGAAGGCGGTAGATTTCACCGAGGAGGGCTCGTTGATTAGCTAGCGCTTCTTGACAGGCTTTGAGCGTGTAGGGTATAAGGTCAATTTGAGTGTAAGAGTACGAGATAATGTTTGATTCAATCAGTAATACGTTCAGCTCGATTATGCGATCGATCGCTGGGAAATCCAAGATTAGCGAAAAAAACATCCAAGACGCCGTTGAAGAGATCAAAGTTGCGCTCTTGGATGCGGACGTCAATATTCGCGTCGTCCGCCGCTTCATTAACTCCACGATGGAGGAAGCCCTTGGTGAAAAGGTACTCAACGCAGTTGACCCTGGTGATCAATTTGTAAAGATTGTCTACGACAAGATGGTCAACCTCCTTGGGGACGAGGAAAATCAAAAACTCAACCTCAAAGGCCCCGATACCCCCTCATCGATTTTAATGATGGGTCTGCAAGGCTCCGGTAAAACCACTACCAGTGCAAAGTTAGCGCTTCGCTTAAAGAAAGAGGGCCGCCGTGTCCTCCTTGTAGCCGCTGACTTAGTCAGACCTGCAGCGATTCTTCAGCTCCAAGTCCTTGGTGAAGCAGTCGGTGTTGAAGTCTTTGCAATCGAAGGGGAGAAAGACCCTGCTAAGGTTGCGAAAGCGGCGTTTGCAAAGGCAAAAAAAGAGCAGTTTAATACGTTAATTGTTGATACGAGTGGGCGGATGCACCTCGATGATGAGTTGATGAAGGAAATTCAAAAAGTCCGCGATGTGCTCAAGCCTGAAGAGACGCTCTTTGTCGCCGATGCGATGACCGGTCAAAGTGCCGTTACGATCGCTAAAGAGTTTGAAGAGCGCGTTGGTATCAGTGGTGTTGTCTTAACGAAGTTTGATAGCGATACCCGCGGTGGTGCTGCCCTTTCACTTCGCTCTGTTGTTGGTAAGCCGATTAAGTTCATCGGTGTTGGTGAGAAGGTTGAAGATTTAGATCCCTTCTACGCTGACCGGTACGCCTCACGAATTCTTGGTATGGGTGATATCGTCAGCCTTGTTGAGAAAGCTCAAGAGGTATTTGACGAAGAACAAGCGCTGAAGATGCAGGCGAAGATGGCAAAGAACACCTATGATTTGCACGACTACCTCGAACAGCTTGAGTCGATGAATAAGATGGGTGGTATTGAGTCGATGTTGGAATTGATTCCTGGGATGAAAGGCCAGATCAGTGAAGACGATATCGACCGGGAAGAAAATGAACGAGAGAAGGCTATCATCCGCTCGATGACCTATGCTGAACGAGAAAATTACCTTATACTTGGACCGACTCGGCGGCGAAGGGTCGCCAAGGGTAGTGGTACGCACATCAGCGATGTGAATCGACTGATCAAGAAGTTTGAAAAAATGCGCCTGATGATGCGCAAAATGACACGAAATAAAAAATACCAGGCTGAGATGTTAAAACAGATGGGTCTGTAGTTGAATATCATGGAGGAATTGTCACGATGGTGAGCATGAGACTGAAGAGGTTTGGATCAAAAAAACGACCGGACTACCGAATTGTAGTGATCGACTCCCGCGAGAAGCGCCAAGGACGCGCGATCGAGGAAGTTGGCCACTATCACCCCCTTGCTGCGAAAGAAGAGCAGTTGGTGATCAAAGAAGACCGCGTCAAGGAGTGGTTGCTTAAGGGCGCCCAGCCGAGCGATACGGTTCGCAATTTGCTCAATAAGAGCGGCGTACAGGTGAATCGCAAGGCCCAGGACTAAGTCCTAGGAGCAGAGTGTGGAAAAAGATCTTGTTGAATATATCGTGAAGTCGCTTGTCGATTCTCCGGATGAAGTGGATATCAATGTGGTTGAGGGCGAAAAGTCTACAATCTTAGAACTCCGCGTCGCCAGTGAGGATGTTGGCAAGGTCATCGGCAAGCAGGGTCGGATCGCCAAGGCGATTAGAACGATCCTCAGTGCCTCAGCAACCCGCGATGGGAAGCGGGCGGTGTTGGAGATCCTCGACTAAGATGGATCGCCTCATCGCTACAGCGACGATTGGACGGACCTTCGGGTACGAGGGGGAGGTGCGAATCTACCCGAACAACGAAGAGTCCGCCTATCTTAAGAAACTCAAAACAGTTATTGCCGAAGATCCGCAGGGGCGTAGACTCACCCTTGAGATTGAGTACGTCCGAATCGACGGCAATGGGGTGTTGATGAAGTTTGCGGGCTACGACTCTAGTGAGAAAGCCCAAACAATCGTTGGTTTGCGTGTACTTGTCGATCGTGAGCTCGCCGCCCCGCTGAAAGACGGCGAGTACTATACGGCAGATTTAATTGGCTGTGCGCTCATTTCTGATACCGTGCCGCTGGCAACCGTCGTTGCAACGATGGATGGAGCCCAGGGGCTTTTATTGGAAGTTGAGCGAAGCGATTCAAAACGCTTCTTAATTCCATTCCTTCACGTCTATACGGGAGTTGTGGATATTGAGCACAAGAGCATTGAGCTGTTAGCGCCATGGCTCCTCGACTGACGATAACAATCCTTACCCTCTTTCCCGAGATGCTCGAGGGGTTTTTTACCTCTTCGATTATGCGGCGAGCGGTAGAGAAAGGAACTGTTGCATACAACCTCGTTGATTTTCGAGCGTGGGCGACAGATAAGCACAAGAGCGTTGATGATCTTCCCTACGGGGGAGGG